>JBBDMQ010000335.1:0-2415 GCA_040878245.1 Microthrixaceae bacterium | reverse complement strand
AGATAAATGACAGGTCGGCTACCACTGCGTCACAGGTACCAAGAGAGCCTGATTCCACATGTCGAAGGTTTGTCCGCTCGATGACAATCACCCGAGGGTCACTGCGAATTCTCTGATGCAACTGGCTATGTCCAACATCTAAAGCCACAACCTGCCGAGCTCCCGCTTGAAGCAGGCAGTCGGTAAAGCCACCAGTCGAGGCACCCGCATCTAGTACCCGCAGCCCTTCGGGGTCTAACTCAAACCCCACAAGTGCTGCCGAAAGCTTCTCGCCAGCGCGGCCAACAAAGCGAGAAGGCGGGCTTTGCAACTGAACTGACTCCGACGCGTCTACCTGCCGCTGAGCATTCAGCGCAGGAGCCCCTCCGACAAATACCAACCCAGCAGCAATCTGGTTTCGAGCATCTTCGGTTGAGTGAGCAAGGCCTCGACGAACAAGTTCGGTGTCAAGGCGGCGTCGCACTACCACAGCCTACTCAGGGAGACCTGACCGTTCAGGCAGGAGTAATTCCACAATCCCGGCTAGGTCCTCGGCAACATACGTTGGCTCGGGAGAGACCGGAAGATCAGAGGCACGAGTAACGCCGCTCAGAACGAGCGCAAATTCGGCTTCAAGGCGCACAGCCAAGCCACCATCTGTCTCGGGTCTATCGCCTATGACAATATCGATGCCCCCGAATTGCTCAATCAAAATATTGGCCATTGCTGCATGTGGTTTTCCCGCTACCTCGGCAACTACTCCAGTCGCGGCAGTGATGGCCGCCACAAGTGCACCGTTGCCCAACAGAATTCGCGAACCATTCAGTCCACTGCTCGGAAACGTTGTGTCATCGTTAGTAGCCAAGAAGGTGGCCCCAGCTCGAATTGCGTCGGCGGCTAATGCAATTCGAGAACGGTCCCATTCGCTGTAGGCGCCTACCACCACTATGTCGACAACTGGCACCGGCCCATCTGCTGGCAGATCCCTTACGTTGATTGCCGTGATTCCATGTTGAGAGAACACCTCTGTCAGCGATTCATCACCAAGAACCAGCACTTTCTGGTTTTGTGTGCATCGCGCTGCAGCAGCTTGCGCTGCTGTGACGACCTCTATGCCTTGAATCCCAAAGCTATCTAACACTGCAAGTTTCGCCTGTGGAGACTGAGCATGATTCGTGCAGAAAATCACCTCGTGACCTCCCTGCACTAATGCGTTCACCGCAGACACGGAGCCTGGTATGACCTCGGCTCCTCTCCAGATAACACCGTCAAGATCAATTGCTATACGACTCATTTTGTCACCCTTTCATAAAGAACTGCAGAATGAACTGCATAAAGAACTGCTTACAGGCTGTAAATTGACAGTTCGGAAATCGAAGCCATTTCGCAACTACCAAAAAGGATCATGCATGAATGAGCAACAGCTCTCCAAAGCAAGCAACGATGCAGGTTTTATTGCTGCTTTGGATCAAAGCGGTGGCAGCTCACCTAAGGCACTTGGGCTTTATGGGGTTCAGGAGGATTCGTATTCGGGTGATATCGAAATGTTCGACATCATTCATCAAATGCGAACCCGCATCATCACAAGTCCCAGTTTTACTGGAGAGCGCGTTCTTGGAGCGATTCTTTTCGAGGACACCATGGACCGCCAGATTGAGGGACTAGGAACTGCTCAGTATCTATGGGAAAAGAAGGGCGTTCTTCCCTTCCTGAAGGTAGATAAGGGGCTTGACGAAGAGGTCAACGGCGCACAGATAATGAAGCCCATGCCCGACCTTGATGCCTTACTGCAGAGGGCAGTCAGCAACGGCGTATTTGGCACCAAGATGCGCTCTGTTATCAAAGTTGATGACGCTGCCGGGGTTCAGGCAGTCGTTTCTCAGCAGTTCGAGGTTGCAAAACAGATTTTGGCTGCCGGGTTGGTTCCTATCATTGAACCAGAGGTTGACATCAATAGTCCCTCAAAGGCGGCTGCAGAAGAGCGGCTTCGCTCGGCGCTCGTTGAGCAGCTGGATGCTCTGAGCCCGGAGCAAAAGGTAATGCTCAAGTTGACTCTGCCAGAGACAGACGACTTTTACTCAGAGCTAGTGGACCACCCTCAGGTTATTCGTGTTGTTGCCCTCTCTGGTGGGTACAGTCGTGAAGAATCAAACGCAAGACTCTCTCGAAACCACGGAGTTATTGCGAGTTTTTCACGAGCTCTGACCGAGGGACTCACAGCACAACAGACAGCTCCTGAGTTCGACGCTGCTCTTGATGCTTCAATCGGCAGCATTTGCGCAGCAAGCGCAACCTGAGCTCAGCCAAATTAACGGGAGGCTCAGCCCAAACCCGAGGCTCTCTCTGACGCGTCTAAAAATCCAGAGTCAGCTCGAGCTATTCGCCCAAAAAGGACTCTTGCCTGAGGAAGGTCCCCAGACCGCTCATACAATTCTG
>JBBDMQ010000334.1:0-13428 GCA_040878245.1 Microthrixaceae bacterium | reverse complement strand
TTGCTATGGCGCAACACACGATCCACTCAGCTCGAGAGGTAATGGCAGCTTGCGATGTTGGCTTGATGCTTGCTGCGTTTTCGGCTTGGTTCGCACCGCAATAGCTAGTTCGAACTCAGGTCCTCGGGATACAGAGCTTGGCTTGCAAGCCTTCCGCCCTGACGCCGCATTATCGAACGCCACAGCCCTTCAGGTTCAACGCACAACACGTCATCTGGAAGTGGAGTCACCATATGCCATGCACCCGAGGCCAACTCTGCATCAAGTTGGCCTGCAGACCAGCCTGAGTAGCCGGTAAAAAGTCGTAATGCATCGACTCCCTCGACTTCCCCGGCTACTAGCGCCGCTGTGTCAATAATGACAAGGGGTCCAATCAGGGATCGCAGGTTCTGTGAACTTGCCCCGAGTTGTCGTCTACCAATTGCAAGAAGGGAACCAACCGAAACCGGCCCACCAAGAAAGAACAATGCCGGGCTGATAGCTAGATCAACCACATCGGGTAGGTGGTCGCTCACCTTGCTTGACGTTGGGCGGTTGAGTATCAATCCAAGAGCACCTTCAGCATCATGTTCCAAGATGAGAACCACCGTCTGATCAAAGTTCTCGTCACCTAAATCCGGCGCAGAAACAAGGAGCGTTACTCGGGAACCCTGATCAGAGGAACTCATGTGATGTCGAGTGAGAGCATCCTGATTGCGTTGCCACGAAGCACTTTGTACTGCACCTCTTTCGGCAAGTGGCCCATCATCTTTTGTGCCACAGCTTTGGAGTTTGGCCAGGTGGTATCAGTGTGGGGGTAGTCCGTCTCAAAGGTGATGTTTTCAAGACCTACTTTTTCAATGCTGTCCAGCCCGTGCTGATCACGAAAGAAACAGCCAAATACTTGACGGTAGTAATAGCTAGAGGGAGGCTCTGGAATAGTGTCGGCCACACCACCCCACGCACGATGCTCAGACCACACGTCGTCAGCCCGCTCCAAGATATAAGGCAGCCAGCCGATCTGACCCTCTGAGTAGGCAAGCTTGAGTTCAGGAAAACGCACCAGAACTCCAGAGAATAAAAAGTCTGCGAGGCTCGCCATGGAGTTGTTAAAGCTCAGCGTGGCTGCGACTGCAACTGGCGCATCTGCAGATGTTGCTGGCATACGGGAGGATGAACCGATGTGCATGCAGACAACAGTCTGAGTATCAGAACACGCCTGAAAAAGCGGGTCCCAATAACCTGAATGAATACTGGGTAAACCAAGATGCGGTGGGATCTCTGAAAAGCAGACAGCATGACAGCCACGCGCCGCATTGCGACGAACCTCTGCTGCAGCTAGGTCTGCATCCCAGAGCGGAATAATACAGAGAGGAACAAGGTGACCTTGTGACTCCCCGCACCACTCCTCAACCATCCAATCGTTGTAGGCATAGACACAGGCCTCACCAAGAGCTCGATCCTTGGCCTCGGTAAAGGTTTGCCCACAAAAGCGAGGAAAGGAAGGAAAACAGAGCGAGACGTCGACGTGGTTATCCAACATATCTTGAACGCGTGCGACGGGGTCGTAACAGCCTGGCCGCATCTCGTCGTAAGTCATAGGAGTCATTGTCATCTCATCACGACTAAAACCAACTGCTGCTACGTGGCGCTTATGGATATAGACCAAATCCTCAAAGACCCAGCAGTCGGCGGGCTGCCCACCCTCAACAAACTCCTGTTGGTAAGTTCCGCCACCGATGTGCTTCATATCGCCCACATAGCGACGCTCTATTTTTGGACCTGCATCTCGAAGTCGTTGTGGCAACCAAGTGGTCCACAAGTGTGGTGGTTCAACCACATGATCATCGACACTGACAATCATTGGGAAATCTTCCTCTGAATAACCTAAATCCTGAGACTCTTGAGCGTTCGACATATCGGTCTCCAATCTGACGGGTCGTCAGATAATAGATCGAATTGGCACGGTTCAGGCATTCAGCACACAGCGTCAACCTGCGGGCAGGGTGCTTTGGCCGTTCGTGCCCCACCAACTTGCCGTGAGGGCGAAACCTGGTAGCGAGGCCGTAGGAAACATCACCTCAAAGCTTCGCTTATAGGTGGTTCGCAGCAGCAGCCACTTGCCTGCTCGGCGCTCATAGGTATCTTCATAAAACGCCGCACCCATCAGCATGAACTTCCACTCGTCATCAACCACGATGTCTTCGAGTGCCCAAGTCGCCTGGGCGAAATCGCCGTTCAACGTAATTTCTGGGTGGTGCACTCGATGACTTGAGTGAAACGTTTCGCGACTCATACTGCGATCAAGAAAGTCCAGAATTTCGGCTTTACTCCCAAAGCTGTACTTCCCGCCGCTGTACGCAGCGGTGGCATCCTCACACAGGATCTCCCCAAGACCAGCCCAGTCTTTTTGGTCAAGACATCGCAGATATGTGTACTTCACCCGTTTGATCTCCTCAAGGTCGGAAAGTTCCTCAAGTGTCATCACAATGCCTCTCCGACAAGTGAGTCTTGACCTTCCGGCTTCTGAGCCTCGATGGAATGCAGGTCTTCAAGATGAATGGCAGGCAACTCCACCCTTGGTTTTACGCCGAACCGAAGATCAACAGAGCCAATCTGAACGGGATGAACGGGAGGGGCGTCATAAAGCGCTGCTGCTGCAGCCTGCCCGTCAGGGCGAAATAAGTGACCCCGCCCATCCTCGCCGTGAGCCACCCAGTCCTGTTCAGAAACAGCTGCCTCCGAGCCGCCGGTAGCAATAGGTGCCGCAGACTTACTGCGACCCCAGCAATACCAGCCAAGGGACAAGCCGCTGATAAAGGCGCCAGCAATAAGAGCAAGCGAAAACAGGAACTGAGCAATTCGGAAGACTTCGTAGCGCACGCCCTGACTGTAGTTCTCGGCTGAGCAGATGCACTGATCAAGTCAGGCTTGGCGTGTCATAACCTCTAATCTCTCTAGATGCGCCTTTCGGCGCTGAGAAGTCAAAGCCTCGGGGGAAACGTGTCTGAATTAGTCAACGAGATGCTCAAGAAGATGACTCTGCATGAAAAAGCCACGCTGACCTCTGGGACGGATATGTGGAATGGGCATGGCATTGAACGACTTGGGATTCCTGCACTGAAAGTAAGCGATGGCCCCGCTGGAGTTCGCGGAGAAAGATGGGTAGGAACTACCTCTGCCTGCACGCCTTGCGGAACTGCACTAGGTGCGACCTGGAACCCGACCCTCATTGGTCAGGTTGGCCAAGTTCTTGGAGAGGAAGCGCGCTCTAAATCAGTAGATATCTTGCTAGCACCAACCGTCAACCTGCATCGCAATCCCCTAGCCGGCAGAAACTTCGAATGCTTCTCCGAAGACCCATTTCTGACGGGCCGAGCAGCTATCGCAATGATCAACGGCATCGAATCAGTTGGTGTTGGCGCTTGCATTAAGCACTTCGTGGCGAACGATAGCGAATACCAGCGCCACACGATTTCCTCTCAAGTGGGCGAGCGCGTGCTCCGCGAGTTATACCTTCGCCCATTTGAAATGGTGATGACTGAGACACAGGTGTGTGCAGTGATGTCTGGCTATAACCGACTCAATGGCACCTATTGCGCCGAAAACCATTGGCTGCTTCAAGAGGTCCTCAAGACTGAGTGGGGTTTTGCAGGGTTAGTGATTTCGGACTGGTGGGGAACGATGAGTTCGGCCTCGGCGGGTGGCGGGCTTGATCTTGAAATGCCGGGACCGCCAAAGCACCTTGGCCCAACCCTTGTCGACCTTGTGAGTGAAGGCACACTCGATGAGGCTGACCTTGATCAGATGGTCCAACGCATATTGACAGTCTCTGATCGACTCGGACTATTCACAAGCCCTCAGGCGAGCGGATCACGTCGAACAGCTGAGAAGTCCCAAGACATTCCTGCTCATCGAGTTGTGCTGCGCCAAGCTGCTGAGCAGGCGATCGTGTTACTCAAGAACGATCAAGTTGAAGGCACAGCAGTACTTCCACTTGTTGCAACCTCACTCCAGCGGATTGCAGTGATTGGGCCAAGTGCAGATACCGCCGCAGTGCTAGGTGGCGGAAGTGCAGCAGTAAACCCTCACTATTCCGTGAGCGTTTTACAGGGGCTCGAAACTGCCCTCGGCGACAAGGTCAGGATCACGCATCATGCTGCTGTTCGTGGCGCCCGCAGTGCTCCACCTATCGACTCTCGTTGTTTACGCTCAGCCAATCAGCCAGAGCTACCCGGCCTTGACGTGGAGTATTTCTCAAATCTTGAGTTTGCCGGCACTCCGGCGTGTACCGAACACGCTGCCCAACCCAGACTCGTATGGATGGGCGCAGAGGCAGCCCCGGGCGTTGCAACAAACTGCCTCTCCGTGCGCGTTTCTGGCACCTTTATTGCTCGAAGTAGCGGAACCCACACCTTTGCATTGGTCACTGGAGGTACCGGCGGACGGGTCATGCTTAACGAGGAAGTCATTCTGGACAATTACACCGGACAAGAACCAGGCACTGCATTCTTCGGATTGGGTTCGAGCGAGATCCGAGCAGAGGTTCAGCTTCGGGCCGGCGAGGAACGCCGGATCCTCGGTGAGTTCACCGGTTACGAGGGGGTAGATGCTGGGGCTTTCTTGATTGGCCACTTAGAGCCCGTTCCGGAAGATGGCATTGAGCAGGCTGCGCAGGCTGCCGCCGAATCAGACGTGGCCATTGTTGTTGTAGGCCTTGATCAGGATTCAGAGACAGAGGGTGAAGATCGCTCAACGCTCTCGCTGCCCGGAGAGCAGGATGCGCTCCTGCGAGCTGTGATTGCAGCAAACCCCAGGACGGTGGTGCTCGTCAACGCCGGGTCGGTAGTAGATCTCGATGCAGCGCAGGGTGCCGCCGCCATTGCGCAGACCTGGTACCTCGGCCAAGAGACTGGCAATGCCGTGGCAGCAGTCCTGACCGGGCAGGTGGACGCAGCTGGCAGACTACCGACGACCTACGGAAAGCAGGTACAGGACTGGTCCTCGCATCTGAATTATCCGGGGCAGTTTGGCGAGGTTCTTTACGGGGAAGAGCTCTTTATGGGCTACCGGGGCTTCGACAAGCAGCGTATTGAGCCCGCTTTCTGCTTCGGTCACGGACTGAGCTACGCAACATTTAGCTATTCAGAGGCAACATTGTCTGACAGTGAACTCACCCTCGGTGAACTGCTCGAAGGCGCCGAATTCACCGTCAGCGCACAAGTCACGAACACGTCTGAACGAGCCGGCTTTCAAGTAATTCAGTGCTACATCAACCGATCTCAAAATCAGGTAGGTCGCCCAGAACAAGAACTCTGTGGCTTCATCAAACTGCACCTCACTCCAGGCGAGTCCGCACTGGCACAGATTCCACTCGACTTTCGTAGTTGCGCAGTCTGGGATCAGCCTTCGAAAAATTGGGTGACGCATCCCGGGCACTATGAATTCCGGTTAGGAACCTCAAGTCGAAGCATCTTCAGCAAGGCAGTGCTTCAGATCACCGAGTAGTGGTCTACGTATTCCGAGTAACTGCCGTCAGCATGCGACCGAGAAGAGGCAAGGGTAAACCGAGGACCCCACTTGCATGTTCACCCTTCACGTCGATAACAAAGCGCTTGTTCTCGGGCATTAATTCCTGATCTTCGAGTCGATATGAACCCGAGGAGTCATAGGGTTCAAACCTGCGAAGGTACTCACGTGCTTCTAGCTCTGTGAACGAACGCATCCTGACCACTTGAATGTCTACGCCAGACTCGATCTGTCCCGTTGCTGTGTTGTAAATCACTATCCCATTCACCAAGCGATGCGTAGTTCCCGACATTGCCATAAGTTGCCTGGCGGCGGCCTCCTCCCCTTTCTGTTTATGAAGTTGAAGGAGACCTCCACCTACATCGACCACACCAACTTGATCTCCTGCCAGAACGAGTGCCGCAGGGTGTCGAGGTGCAACGCTGTCTGCCTTTTTTTGGGCGAGCAAAACGGCAAGTCCTGAAGGGCCTAATTCGGCCAACTGCGAGTCAAAGGAGCGCTCATCTACCTGTGGCGGATCAATACTTGACTCGAGTCCTGCATCAGCAAGCATCTGTGCGCGATACCGAGAGGAAGAGGCCAGCACAAGCGGAAGTGGCAGGTCAACGTTCAGTTTCATTAGCAGCGAAAAACTCATATCCCCATCTACCGGGTTCATTTCGACTCGCTCATAGTTGAGGACTGTAGAAGCAGTTAGCATTATTAAGTGCCCCAATCATTGCCTGCGATCGAAACTACAGCGCTGATCACTATGGAGCTTCAGCAGGGAGTCGTAGGTGACTGTTCCAGCATGACTGCCCTGCGAGATGCAGCGCTCAATGAAGGGACTCTCCAAAACTGCGGACTGCTAGCTCATGCAGCGCGCCGTGCAGGTGTGGTGGTGATTCATGCTGTGGTCTCTTGGCGGGCTGATCGAACCGGCACTGCACTCAATACTCCTTTGGTAGCTAGCCTTGCTCAGAACCCAGATCAGATACTTGAAGGAACTCGCGCCGTTGAACTGATTCCCGAGCTTGGAGATACTTCGGCGGATTTACTCAGTCACCGGCGCACTGGGCTCACCCCGTTTACATGCACAGATCTTGATGCAACACTTCGATCCTTAGGGGTGCAGACGCTGGTGCCATGCGGAGTCTCGTTGAACATCGGAGTGCTCGGCTTATGTCTGAGCGCATCTGATCTTGGCTACGACCTTGTTCTGTGTTCCGATGCGTCAGTGGGTCTGCCGGTTACTTACGGGGAACTTATTTTTAAAAATACCTTGGCTATGTTGGGTACCGTCACAACCACCGATGCTCTGCTTGAGCACTGGTCACGCTGAGCACATAGCTTTCTCAAGCCAGATTGAGCGCAGAAGCTAACTCTCGGGCGTTGTCGAGCACTGCTGAGCGAGTGTCTCCCGGAACCGAAAGTGCCAGCCAATCCACTCCAAGATCGCTCAACTCAGCAACCTCATCAATCAAACGCGTGAAGTGAATAGTCGGGTGCAGTAAATAATCCGATAAGCAAAAGGGCACAAAGCAGATCGAGAGAGCCTCGGTCCGCTCTGCCTCTTCGCACATTTCATGAACCTGCTTGATTCGAGCTGCGAGTTCGGTCATGGAACTGATCTCTGCAGTGCGGAGACCTTTCCCAGAGCCGACCGGAGTTGGAAACGGCGACCAACCCTGACCAAATCTGATGGCCCGTCGGACTGCCGCTGTTGAGTTTCCGCCGATCCAAATTGGAGGAACTGCAGCAAGATGCGGCAATGAGGTCACCGACCTAGCTGACCAGTCAGACCCCTCAGCCTCGATGGAGGATTGAGTCCAGATCCGCCGCATCATCTGCAACGACTCATCAAGTTGTGCTCCACGCGACTCAAACTCGGCACCAACAGCGGCGAACTCGGGCTTCAGATATCCAGCCGCAACCCCAAGCACTAAGCGACCCCCCGACAGGAGATCCAAGCTACCTAGTGCCTTTGCAGCAAGAAACGGGTTCCGATACGGCAGAACATAGACGTTGGTATGTAAGAGCAAGCGGTCAGTGGCCGCAGCAGCAAATGCCAGTGCCACTGTTGGCTCAAGGGCATGATGACCGCCGCCGCTCAGCCAGCGGTCATCAGGAGCAGGGTGATCAGTAACGAAAGCTGCGTGAAAACCAAGTCGTTCATAGCCAACTGCTAGGTCCGCCACAGCTGCACCCGAAACCAATTCGGCGCCGGTCTCAACGCGATCAACTGGCAGGCCAAGTGAGATTTTCACCCCCGGACTCAGCAGCGCTGCCAGCCAGCGACGAGAAATATCAACGGCATCTGCAGAGACTCGGTGATCACCACTCACAAGGCGATAGCTACTTTCAGCGCCCTGAGAAGTAAGAAGCGCAGTTGCATCCTCGCCCAAGAAACTCGGGACGAGTTCATCCTCTGCGGCATTGATAATCAGAACCGGCGCTGCAACTTCACCGAGTCCTGAGCTGAGTTCCGCCTCTGGAAAAAATCCGCAGATTGAGATCACCGCATCCGGCTGCACCCCAAATGCGTTCAGGCTCATCGCTAACGCACCGCCCTGGGAAAATCCTGCAACAACCACCCTTGAACCACCCAGTTGAAGACGCTCAACAAGATCGCCAATTTTGTGTGCAGAAGCTCGCAGTTCCTCTAAGACTGCACCTCGGGCGCTTGTAGAAAACCAACTACGCACACCCTCGGAGTTCTCCGAAGCACCCGGGGCAATGACCTCCCAACCATTCGGAGCTAACTGCCGACCCCAAGCCCGAGCCGATGAAGGATCGTCTGCGTGGCCATGCAGTGCAATCAGTACCCCGGCACCTCGATCCACGTCACGCATGTCCATCACTCTTCCCTGTTCAGCGCTACCAAGGCAAAAACAGAAGTCGTTCCGCTCAAGCAGTAGCTTCAGAGAGCGGGAAATTGCCCAGAATCAACCGAAAGGAAAGATGCGATGTTGCACCATGTTGTGTTGTTGAGGTTCAAGGAATCGACCACCCCGGGAGCTATCACTGCCATCACCGAATCGCTGATGAGCCTTGAGTCGCAGATTTCTACCCTCCGATATTTTTCGGTCAACACCGACCTTGGTCTGGCAGCCGATAACGCACACATGATCATCATGGCTATGTTCGATGATCAAGCTGGATACGAGTTCTACCGCGATCATCCAGCACACCAAAAGGTGATCCGCGAGCAGATTTCGGAGCAACTAGTAAGTAGATCTGCAGCTCAATACGCCAGTTAGTCAGGTTGTCAGACGGTTCTCGCTGCTTTGTTCGACGGGCTATACCCACTCATACAATTCCGAGAAATAGAGAGCTGATGAACCTGCCGATATTTACAGTTGAGGTGCGAATACTCTGAATCTCGAAGTTTCGCGTGACACAGGTCACTCATTATGCGTATTGTGCCACTACCAACTTTGTTGGTCCGGTAGAGGACTCAGCGGCGGAGTGGATACCTTCAACGGTTTCACGAACTTGCGACAGGCTTCCCGGTTCCGGTTAGGCCGTGTGGATGGATTCGGGGGGTTTCTTCCACACGGCCTCCGGGCTTTTTCCGGCTGAGTTTCCAGAGAGCCCTGTTGATGTCTATGCGTTGACTAGCTGAATCGGGCAGACTTCGGATGTGCCGATCCAAAAGATTTCTACTGATGATCCCGTAGCCATGACTGGGTTTGTTGTGACTGACTTAGCTGGCGCCGAACGCGCCACCGGAGTGGTGCGTTCCGCGAAAAAGATTCTTATGGATGGCGCCAAGACGATGGCACGCTCCCAGAGCTACGCCTGGGCCATTCTTGGCGAACAGATTTCGGGAGCCTCGGCCGGCATCAGTGTTGACCCAGCAAATAATCAGGCCGGCATAGCTGCATTCGCAGACGCAGTCCTAGAACGGGTATCGGCCGGCGAACTTTCACTAGACCCGGCCAAAGGAGTATCTGCCTCTGATCTGAGCGGCCTGAGTCTGGCAGACACTCGAAGCAGCATCGGGTCTGAATCCACACCCACTGGCACGCTAAACCAAGATCTTCTTGCTGCTGGCGCCTTTGCTGCTGCAGCTTCGGCTTATGGATCATTAGAGGGCCGGCGCATCACTGTCGAGGGGACAGTTGCTCATTCAGCTTCAGTTATTTCGGCGGCTATCAGCCACGGCGTAGTTGTGGTTGGTTTCACCCTGAGCTCGGGTGCACGAGTTCGGCCCGAAGGCTTCGACCTTGAATCCCTTCTCCAGCAATTGACGGAGTCTGGAGAGATGACCGACACGGACCTTGGAGCCCAAGTCAGTAACGAGGAACTACTTGAGGCGCCGACCGACCTGTTGTTGTGCGGCTCCAAACTTGGTTTGATCGACCATTCAGCTGCCGAAGCCCTTGGCTGCAAGGTCATCATCCCAACTGCGCCTGCAGTAGTTACTGCTAAGGGTCTAGCAGTAGCAACCCGCAGGAACATCAATGTTCTTCCTGACTTCGTTACTACTTCCGGACCGCTGTTTGCAGATCACCCAACTGCTGATTCCTCGGCTGAACACATTCTTGGAGTTGCTGCCGAGTCGATTAGCAACACGATCGCTGCGCTCTTACAGCACCCCGAGGGCCCCTATCTGGCTGGTTGTTATGCCGCAGAGGAGTTCCTGATGACTTGGCAGCAGGAACTCCCCTTTGGAAGGCCGCTTGCGTGAACAGCAGTTGGAGTTATGGCCCTCAACTCAAGGGAAACCCTGAGCAACTCAACCAACTTTTAGAGTTTTCGTTCTCCCAAGAAAGCGATGCCTTGTTAGGGGAAACTCTGGCAGTTGTAGTTGTTCAATATTCCAAGGTCGTAGCGGAGCGCTACTCCTCACAGACCAGCACCGACACTCCCCTGTTGTCATGGTCAATGGCAAAAAGCATTACTCATGCCGCTGCTGGAATCATGGTGGCCGACGGGCTGCTCGACCCTGACTCCCCGATCAATGCCCCTGAATGGGCCACGTCTCAAGACCCCCGCTCCAGTATCACCTTGAACCACTTACTAGAGATGCGCTCAGGGTTGCACTTCACCGAAGAGTACGTAGATGATCAGAATTCAAACTGCATAGAGATGCTCTTTGGCTCCGGCGCTCATGACGTTGCGAGCTATGCGGCCTCGCAGCCTCTCGAACATGACCCTGGCGAAGTGTTTAACTACTCAAGCGGCACGACCAACATCATTGCCCGGCATCTTGCTCAGTTACTCGGCGCGGGTGAAGACCCGGTGGAACGACAGCGGCTCATGACGGATTTTTTACAGAAACGTTTATTCGGACCACTTGGAATGAGCACTGCGCAGCCTCGCTTTGATGCGGCAGGCACTTTTGTTGGATCCTCATACCTCTATGCATCGGCACAAGACTTTGCCCGATTCGGACTGCTTTACCTGCGCGACGGAGTGTGGGGTGATGAACGCATATTGCCCGAGGGTTGGGTGAAGAAGGCAACCACTTCAGTCTCGATTGATCCCGATGACGGGTGGCTATACGGGCAGCATTGGTGGGTGCGCAAAGATGACCCAGAGATCTTCTTTGCTCACGGCTACGAGAAACAGATCATTATGTGTATCCCGCGCTGCGATACCGTTCTGGTGCGCCTGGGCAAGACCACTGCCGACCAAAGCACTAGTTTTGAATCATATTGGGATGAAGTGATTCGGGCGTGCTCTAACTAGTTCGCTCGCTAACACAGCCCTACTCAACACAGCCCTACTCAACACAGCCCCACTCAACACAGCCCACCACCGACACTGGAGTCCACATGCGCCCAATGCCATTTACTTTTCCCGAGTTCGCAGATGTTGCCGAGGAGAGGCAGCACCTCAAGCAGCGACTTGCAGCAGCGTTTCGGTTGTTTGGTTTGTTTGGGTTTGAAGAGGGTGTAGCTGGCCACATCACAGTCAGGGACCCCGAATTTGCTGACCAATTTTGGGTCAACCCCTTTGGAATGAGTTTTCGACAGATTCGCGCTTCCGACCTGATCTGTGTTGATCATGATGGGAACGTGGTGGTGGGAGATTGGCCAGTCAATGCTGCTGCGTTTGCCATCCACTCTCAGGTGCATCAAGCCCGCCCCGACGTGGTTGCTGCAGCGCACTCTCACTCCATCTACGGCAAGACCTTTGCCTCGCTTGGCATTGAACTAGATCCACTTACTCAAGATTCATGCGCATTTTTCGAGGACCACGCTCTGTTTGATGACTTTACGGGAGTTGTAGATCAGACCTCTGAAGGTGCACGAATCGCTCAGGCACTGGGCAACAACAAGATGGCGATTCTGCGCAACCACGGTCTGCTCACGGTGGGAACCACTGTGGATGCTGCTGCCTGGTGGTTCATCACTGCAGAGCGCACTTGTCAGTCACAACTCACTGCAATGGCCGCAGGTAAGCCAGTGTTGATTGACCCTGATGTGGCTCGACACACCCGCGGGCAAATGGGTTCGGAGATGGCAGGAACATTTAGTTTCCATCCCCTCTACAGCTGGATCTTGGACGAGCAGCCAGATCTTGCAGACTGACCGTACAGACTGACCGTACAGACTGACGCGGTGTGTTGATCTTGCAGTAGCCATTGCACTGCAGCACATCGGGCCGCTGACTCGGAGTAACCTAGAGAAAAATATTACGCTGAAACCTCACCGGGAGAGTTCCGCCGCAGCCAGCGTCGGACGCCGAAGGAGCAACCGCCCCGGAATCTCTCAGGCACCCGAACCGGTTTGGTCAGGCAACTCTGGAAAGCAGCCGATTGCGCCTTGCGTGAGTGGCTCACCGACGGGGAAAGCCCGTAGCTCTTGAGCTACGGGTGAAGCTCTCAGGTACGGCGACAGAGGGGGCATCCACTTTCTACGACTTGGAGCACCCGATGAATCCGTCAGACTCATTGAAGAACCTTCCTCTAGAGGACTTTGCCGATCGCCACTTAGGGCCAACCAACGAGGAACTCAAGACCATGTTGGGGGTGCTTGGCTATGAGTCGCTCGAGTCGTTGATGAACACAACGATCCCGGATGCGATCCACCTCACCGAAGAACTCGGTTTGAAGGCTGTGCCAACAGAGCAGGAGGCGCTGTCGAGGCTTCGAGAGGTTGCTGATCGCAATCAGGTGGTGACCACCATGATTGGGGCGGGCTATTACGGCAACTACACGCCGCATGTCATTCTTCGCAACATCCTTGAGAACCCGGCTTGGTATACCGCTTACACGCCGTATCAGCCAGAGATTTCTCAGGGTCGTCTTGAGGTGCTGCTGAACTTCCAGACATTGATAACCGATTTGACTGCCATGGAGATCTCAAACGCATCGATGCTCGATGAAGCGAC
This sequence comes from Microthrixaceae bacterium, assembly GCA_040878245.1. Classification (GTDB taxonomy): domain Bacteria; phylum Actinomycetota; class Acidimicrobiia; order Acidimicrobiales; family Microtrichaceae; genus IMCC26207. The sequence goes on along the minus strand of JBBDMQ010000334.1, from coordinate 597 downwards.
CGCCGCTGCCGAAGCAATGATGCTGGCTCGCAGACAGTCCAAGGTCGAGGGCAACACGTTTTTTGTTGATGCGGACTGCCATCCCCAGATCATCGAGGTTATTCGCACTCGTGCCGAGCCACTCGAAATCAAAGTTGCTATTGGAGACCCATTCGCAGACGCCGATGCCCATGAGTATTTTGGAATCTTGTTGTCGTACCCGGGTTCCTCGGGAGCGATTCATGATTTTGCCGCAATTGCCGCTGCCGCAAGTGCTCGTGGTGCTCTGGTGTGTGTCGCCACTGACCTGCTCTCGCTGACCATGCTGACCCCGCCAGGAGAATGGGGTGCAGACGTAGCGATTGGCTCAGCTCAACGCTTTGGGGTGCCATTTGGGTTTGGCGGCCCGCACGCAGGGTTTATGGCTGTGCGCACCGAGGCTCGACGCTCGCTCCCCGGACGCCTAGTTGGGCTATCTGTAGACACACAGGGTCGGCCTGCGCTGCGCTTGGCTTTACAGACACGTGAGCAACATATCCGTAGAGAGAAGGCAACCTCAAACATCTGCACCGCTCAGGTCTTACTTGCAGTCATTGCTGCGTCATATGCCTCCTATCA
>JBBDMQ010000333.1:0-2438 GCA_040878245.1 Microthrixaceae bacterium | reverse complement strand
GAGACCCTAGGAAACCGCATCCGACGAGCCAAGGGCGAGAAGCTGCCCTTTCTGCTCGTAGTCGGTGAAAGTGATGTTGAGCATCGCACTGTTGGTGTCAACCCACGGGGTAACGAGGTTGAAAGAGACGTGCCCCTTGAGTCTTTTGCTCAACGCCTTGCGGCTGAAGTTGACTCAAAGCAGTGACCACAGTGACCACAGTGACCACAGTGACTGTAATGACCGTAGTAACCGTAGCAACCGGATTAACCACACGACTTGTGTCTGTTCAGAAACCAAAGGTTACTCATGTCCGTTGACCAACTCTGGGCCACTTGGCGGTCGTTGTATGTCACCGGAGACCCCGAGTCTCGACGAGCGTTGCCAGGAGAACTCGCAGACAGTTCCGCAACCTCCAGCAGCTCAGAGACCGAGCCTCAGTCGCTCTTTGAGCGGATTCTGAACTGCGGTGCACCAGACTCAGAAACCTTTGTTTTGCATCGAGGTTCAGATTGCTTTGTGATTCTGAATCGCTTTCCGTATACATCGGGGCATTTGATGATTTTGCCCAATCGCGCAGTCGCAAATCTAGAGGATCTTGGGCCGTCAGAGTTTGAAGAGCTCTGGAGGCTTGTCCGAGATGGAGTCACTGTTCTGAAAGCCAAGCTGAACTGCGACGGAGTAAACATCGGAGTCAATCTTGGCAGGGCCGCTGGTGGGTCACAGACTGATCACCTTCATGTTCATTGCGTACCTCGCTGGATTGGGGATGCCAACTTCATGGCCTTGATTGGTGGCTCCCAAGTGATGCCCGTAGCTCTGGGCGATCTCTGGGCAGTTCTCAGTGCCGCTTGGCCAGATAGCCCAGAGAACGCTGCAGCAGGTACCGTCATCTAATGCCTGAATCTGTAATGCCTGAATCTGTGGAGCCTGAATCTGTAGAGCCTGAATCTGTGGAGCCTGAATCTGTGGAACCTGAATCTGTAGAGCCTGAATCTGGACCGGCTGATGGCGAGTTCGTTGATGTTCTGCCCGAAGACTTAGATCTTTCTGGATTTGTTGGCCCGCAGACCTTTCCAAACAACAATCGTCGTCGGATCCCAGCCGCTTTGTATCTAGCCTTTGGGATAGGTGCCGTTGCGTTGTATGCCGCACTGGGCGAGAGTTCTGCACTGGTTAATCTCGGCACGTTATGGGCAGGGGTTGGCCTTGTGGCATTTGGCGCCTATGGGATGATTGCAGGCTGGACGCTTAAAATCGACGAGTCCGATGCGTTAGTCAGTGCCTCTGCCGAAGTTGGTTTTCCTGTTGGGCATGCTGCTGCGCAGATGGCTTGGCGAGGATGGTTCTCTCGACCAACCTGGCGTATCTTGGCTTATTCAAATGAGAACCCGCCGACAAAGCGGGGGATTGTGTTAGTCGACGGAGTAAACGGCCAAGTGATCGAGGGGTTCTCGGAAGAGAATCCGGAGGACTGGACTGAATTTCACCCCGATGATGTTGAAGGCCTGAGCCTGAATGTTTTAGCTGCTGAATCCAGTTCCATTGATGGACCCGAAGCAGCCGACTAGGCGGCTGAGCGGAGAGTTGGAGCTTCCGATAGTTAGTTATGCCACCCCGCAGACACCTTTCTGCTAACTTTAGTTAGCAGAATTGAGTCAATCCCAAACCAAGTTGAGTAGTCACTATGCAGACGCCAAGTGAAGCGCTCAAACAAGGAGTCAGATGTTCGACGGAAAATGGCGTACGCAGGTTGACGCAGCAGTCAAGCCGATAGGGAACAGCATCAAAAGAGCTGGCATCTCTGCCGACGCGATTACTGCCACCGGAATTGTCATGGCCGTCTTTGCAGCTGTGGCTATCGGTTCAGGTCATCTGCATCTTGGCTTGCTCTTATTAGTTCTGACGGGCATTCCTGACTTGCTCGACGGTGCGGTTGCAAAGGCCTCCGGCAAGTCCTCCCTGCGAGGGGCTTTTTTTGATTCGGTTTCTGACCGGGTCACTGACGGTCTTTTATTCGGCGGCATCACCTATTACCTAGTCGCTTCTGACGGCCGACCTTGGGTCGTGATGCTTCCGGTAGCTGGTTACATCACTGCTTCAATTGTTTCCTATATCCGAGCCAAAGCAGACGCTCTTGGTTTTGACGCTCACACCGGAATTGTTGAGCGCGCCGAACGTTTCGTTTTGCTCGCCATTGGGCTGTTGTTCTATTCCAACCTTCTGATTCCGATTCTTGTGCTTATCGTGGTGCTCAATTTGATTACGGCGGCCCAACGATTTATCAAAGTCTGGGGCCAAGCCACTCAAGAAACTCCAGCACTCAGCGATCGTCGTCGCCGTCGGCCCCGCAGTGCCGAACAAGGGGTTGCTCAACGCTGGCAGGACCGAAGCGCAGCACGCCGCAGAACTGGTCGCACACGGCCGCCTTCGGCCTAATCGGTAAGAAGTCAGATTGA
>JBBDMQ010000332.1:0-2439 GCA_040878245.1 Microthrixaceae bacterium | reverse complement strand
CCCTTCGCGCTAGCAGAGCCTGATGCTTTATACGTGTACGCAACCAACACGGTGAATGTCAATATCCCTGTGATTCAAATCTTAAAGAACAAGCTTTTTAAGGCGCAATACCTTGGTGATGCACTGCCAAAGCTGCCTGCATGGACCGTCAAAGGATTTCAGTGGGCCCCCTCTGTCTGGGCTGCACCCGATGACAGCTTTGTGATGTATTACACCACCCCCTCCTCGACCGGATTTGGAAACAAACAATGCATCTCTCGCGCAACGAGTCGTGATCCTGCTGGGCCATTTGTTGATGACTCCACCTCTGCATTTATATGCCCGCTTAGCCAAGGCGGCGCAATTGATCCCTCTGTGTTCGTTGACACGAACAATTCCCTCTATCTGATCTGGAAGACCGACGGAAACTGTTGTGACTTGCCTACTGTGATCTATGCACAGCCACTAACTGCAGATGGACTCAGCATTGCCGGGCCAGCAGTAGAACTGATAACGGCTAGCCAACCATGGGAAGACAACTTGGTTGAGGGCCCAGCAATGATTCGCAAAGGCGAGACCTACTACTTGTTCTATTCAGCAAACCAGTGGGACACAACCAGTTATGCAATCGGTGCTGCGACTTGCACATCAGTAACTGGTCCGTGCACTAAACCAGAAGAGAAACCTTGGATGAAATCAAGTGCATTCTCGAAAGGGCCAGGTGGACAGGAGTTTTTTGAGTCTGCCGGGAAGCCAGGAATCTGGATGGTGCACCACGGATGGCTTCCCAACGAGGCAGGGACACCGGGTGGTCAGCGCCGTCTCTATTTAAACAAGCTGAGCTTTGTGGCGGGTGAGACGCTGCCCATACGCACCGACAAGGCAGCAGTAGCGCAGGCACTATGGGATGACGCTCTCATTTTGGCGCTAGTGCTCGGCGTGCTGGTTTTGTTATTCCTCGGTGTTCGTGCATTGCTCCGAGGCCGAAAAGCGCGGCCTCGGGCCACTTCATAACTGCCAGCCTTCAGCGGAACTAGCCTTTCTAACTGAGAATTTGTGATCAGCTAGACCGGGCGAGGTAGTAGAAAACTGCCCGTAAGACTTTCACCCCACACGGCCATGTCTGCAACGCCAGGCAACCCAAGGCTGCGGAGTTCCTCGGCCACTGCTGAACTCCCTAACTCCATCTGAATCAGGCTGGGGTCAATCACCGCAGCTCCAATCTGAATAGTGAGTGGCAACTCTGTTGGCACACCGTTCAAATACGAGTACGTCACTGTTTCTGTAGAGGTGGGCTCTTCAGCGCTCGTCACTCGCGGCAGCCTGAGTTTCATCGTTGGCTCACCACCCATTGCAAGCTCGACAAGGATTGAATCCTTGCTGTAGGTGAATGTCAGATCCTCTACCGTTTTGGGAAGGCCAAGAACTTGGTTGCCGGCTTTCATTGTGAACTCTTGATTTACCGGCATGCGATAAACAAATGCTCCAACCCGATCTGGCTGCCCCGTGGGACTCGCAAGAAAGCCAAAGTTGACCTCGTTATAATCACCCCACGGGTTACGAACATAATCAACGACTGCAATCAAAAACATGGCCTGTCCAGGAGCCACCTCGAACACCTCAAACCCGTCGCCCGGCACAAGCGCTCGAGCAGCCTCGATTGGCACTGTGTAGGTCAGAGTGCCTTGATGCATCTCATCGACAACCATCGGAAAATCAATTGAAACTCCATCGATTTCTCCCCAGTGGCCAGCAGTGGCAGCATGAGATGGGTCCATTAAGCGCTCCAGATTGTCTAGGTGGCCTGCATCGTAGTGGGCCAGAGGAGTACTCATGATAGTTGTGTTGATCGTTTCACTTGTCGGTGTCGTTGCACTTGGCGTTTACGCATTCGCACGTTCAGCCACCGACAGCACCACCAAAAAGACCGGCAGCAAATAGGCCAATGGCATGTCAGAGGTGTTCTGGCCGAAGTCTGCTGGATTGCCTATTACCATCTCTTGCGTGAGTCTCTTGAGTCCAACAGACCAGCATTATTCGGCGGGGCTTCAAGCGAATAGCTCGCGGGGCAACGCCGGGAACATAGCTAGAGACGAGCAAAATTTACACGCGTCTCTAGAAAACCTCTCATCTGTAGTGATCGCTTTTTCTGGTGGTGTCGACTCGGCGCTCTTGGCATATGCGGCGCTTCAAGTTTTAGGCGCAGACAGGGTGCTTGCAGTCACTGCAGTATCCGACTCACTTGCTCAGGGAGAACTCGAACACTGCAGCAGTACTGCCAAGAATTGGGGGCTGCCTTGGGCGAGCGTCTCCACCGAGGAGTTCACCAACCCCGACTACATCGCCAATCAATCAGACCGCTGTTTCTGGTGCAAGGACGCACTTATGACTGCACTCGCTCCCCTTGCTGCCGAGCGCGATGCCCAGATTCTCCTCGGAGTAAACCTTGATGACCTAGGG
>JBBDMQ010000331.1:0-2457 GCA_040878245.1 Microthrixaceae bacterium | reverse complement strand
TGACTAATTCTTAGATTCCTATTCGTTGCGCAAGTAACTCTCGGTGATAGGTCGGGTCACCGAACAGCAATTCTGAACTCTTTGCACGCTTGAAGTACAAGTGGGCTGGATGTTCCCAGGTAAAGCCGATGCCACCATGAATCTGGATATTCTCGGCTGCTGCGTGGAAGTAGGCCTCGGAGCAATACGCCTTGGCAAGCGATGCCACTGAGGGCAGTTCCTCATTGAGTTCAGAGGCACACCAGCCGGCGTAGTAGGCAGCGGATTTTGCCGACTCAACTTCGAGCAACATATCTGCGCACTTGTGCTTGATTGCCTGGAACGATCCGATTGGACGACCAAACTGCACACGATCCTTGGCATACTGCACGGCCATCTCGAGCACCTCTTGGCCGCCGCCCACCTGCTCTGCAGCTAGGGCAACTACGGCTAGGTCCAACACTGTGGACAAGGTGTCCCAGCCAGCACCATCGGTGCCGATCAAGGTGGCGGGCACATCCGCATACTCCAATCGAGCTTGCTTGCGAGTCTGATCCATGGTGGACAACGCGGTGCGAGTCAGACCCGGAGCATCACCCTCGACTGCAAACAAACTCACACCAGCCTCGGTGCGGGCAGCAGTGATAATCAGGTTGGCGATGTGACCATCCAAGACATAGAGCTTTGTACCCTCAATAGTCCAGGAGTCACCGGACTTGGTAGCAGTTGCAGTAACTGCTGACTCGTCCCAGCGGCCGTTTGGCTCGGTGTAGGCCAAGGTTGCGATTGTCTCGCCGGATGCAATTCCCGGAAGGTATGCGGCCTTGGCGGCTTCATCACCTGAGTGCAAAAGCGTCTGACCGCCGAGCACCACTGTTGAGAAGTACGGGGCGCAGATCAAACGTCGACCCATTTCTTCAAGAACTACGATGAGTTCTACAAAGCTGTACCCAGAACCACCGAACTCTTCAGGAATCACAAGTCCTTGCAGGCCCATCTGCTCTGCCATCTGAGTCCATACGGCGGTGTCATAACCGGCCTCGGTGTCCATCAGCTCGCGAACTGCTGCTTCATCTGACTTGGCATTCAGGAAGTCTTTGACGACCTTCCTGAGTGCTTCTTGGTCCTCGCTAAATGCGAAATTCACGTTTTTCTCCTGTGAGTGATCGGTGTGAAACTGGCAGTGGGAACTGGCGGTATGAACTACCGACGGGATGAACTACTGAGTACTACCGATTCATTGTTTACACGCCACACCCCGTCTTGCCATATCGGTGTGTGTACAGCGGTGTACACACACGTCAGCTAGTCTTATCTTGTGGAGCAAATTGGGGTTCGCGAACTTCGGCGTGAGGTCGCTGCAGCGATACGGCGCGCTGGCGCTGGCGAACGCATCGTGATCACTGTTGATGGCAGTCCGATTGCCCAACTTGGCCCACTTGAGCCTACGAATTCAGAAATCACTCTTGCGGATTTAGCTGCTCGAGGTCAGCTCGTGTTGTCGAGAAGGTCGGATCGCCCTGCTCCCGAATTTTCGATGCCGCTCTGGGCAGGAACACGCATTGATCAACTTGTTCGCGAGGTGCGCGGAAGATGACGCTGTTTCTTGACACCACGGCGCTTCTAGCCCGCTACCTTGAAGGCCCGGCCCAAGAAACTGCGCTGCTAGCAATGAACACCGATCCCGACTGGTGCGCAAGTGCACTCGCATTATCCGAGGCACTCATGCTGGTCGACCGCCTAGGAGACGACCCGCACCGCACTGACGCTTTGCGTCGAGCAATGAGAGACGACTGGGAACGTATTCACATCGTCCCCGTTGATCAACGGTGTTTAGACCGCGCCGCTGAATTAGGAAGGACACAACCGGTTCGCACAGTTGACGCAATCCACCTTGCGGCAGCTGATCGCTTGCCAGAACCTTTGACGTATCTGACCTTTGACCCCGGTCAGATTCCAGTTGCACTTTCGATGGGCTTCTTGGTCAGTAGTACCCACACGGCCTTGCCCGACACCGCATCCGCATCTAGCGCGAGACTCTCAACATGACTCATTCGCCGAGCACCCTTCACCATGCCGACACCGACCTAGAGGTGCACAAGGTTGTTGTGGGTCCGATGGACAACAACGTGTTTATTCTGCGCTGCAGGCATACCGGTGACGCAGTGCTCATTGATGCGGCAAACGAGCATGAGCAACTCTTGGAATTGGCGCAAAAACTTGGTGTGCGCAGGGTGCTCGAAACACATGGCCACTGGGATCACATCCAAGCGGTGCCGCAGATGCGCGATGCCGGCTACTCAGTTGGAGTGACAGCGGCTGATGCTTCCATGTTGGAGAGCTATGACGAGATTATTGAGGACGATACCGTGATCAGGCTCGGACAACTTCGCCTTCGCTCAATCTTCTCTCCAGGCCAGACCGCTGGTTCTGTCTGCTTTCTAGTTGAGGGCAAGCCGTTGCTCTTTAGCGGGGACA
>JBBDMQ010000330.1:0-2468 GCA_040878245.1 Microthrixaceae bacterium | reverse complement strand
GAGCCCCGGTGCTTGGCTCTAAAACAGTGACTGCAAGTACGACTTCAAATACATATCCTGATCGAGCAAACCGCACGCCTCAGCTGCCAATCGCAACTTCTCCAAGAACCCATTAGCCAAGACCAGGGTTAGTTGCTGGTGGAACAAAATTGGCAATGGTTACTGTGTTCGCAGCAGTTGGAGCAAAGCTATTCACTCGGTAACTGCTATCAACGGGAAAATAGTCACCGAGTACTGGTGCGCGGGTTCGTACTGTGGACGGAAAGTCGATTCGTAACTTGAAACAGATTTGGTCGCCTTGTCTGAAGGTGAGTTGTTCTGGGCTGAAATCGGCGGCTTCACCGAAGGCAGGTGAGGTGGTTGTTGCACAGTCCACAAGCGGGTTGCCGGACTGAGGCGGTGAGACCGATCGAGGCTTGAGTTCTTTATCTAAAGCCGGGACAGCTGTGTTTTGCGTTGCAGTGGCAGTATCGCCTACGAGAACAGCGGAGGACTCGCCTGTATTCGGAACAGGCGTAGTGGTTGCGCTCAGTGACGCCCGATTTGTAAACGAATCACCAGAAGTGGTGGGCAGCCCCTCTCTGCCCGCCCCGGCATAGACGCCGCGCATTCTTGCCTGAAAGCTGATCGTCCTAGTGGCATTCTCAGCCAGAGATAGCGGGCTAAAGACAATGTTGTAGACGCCTGTACTTGAATCGTATTGCACGTCTGAAAATGGTGTACTCGGTGCCGTTCCGCCACCAGGGTTGCACTCCGCTGGATTGCCAGGCGCAAAATTGTTACTCCCGCCGAGAGGGCAGTAGCCGTCGGGCAATTGATCAGTAACAACAACCCCCGCAGCGGTGATGTATTCAGAGCTTTCAATGGTCAGAGTAAAGGTGGCTACGTTGTTGCTATCACTGCTTGCAAACCCTTGAGGAGAAACTGACTTTCGCATTCGCAGATCTTCGATGGTCACTGTCTTTGAGTCGTCTGCAATCGCTAATGGGTCAGAGCCAAGTGGTGCTGCCGAGTAGATACCAGAGACATTTGCAAAGTTGGTGAGTGAAATTTCGGTCAGTAATTCCCGAGTTGATGCCCCCGAGTTGTTATTCAGATTTGAACCTTGCAAAGTCGAGTCCGCCGTTGGTCGAGTCCCCACCCAAGAGTTTGTATTTTGTTTAAGGGGTATCCCGGCTACATAGAGAATTTCGACCGACTCGCCTGCAGTGAGGTCTCCGATGGGCCATTCCACTCGTGTGTACACCCCAGCGGGGTACACAATGCCGTTATTGGGAGCTGGGTTGGAAACGGTGTCTACGCTGACCGGCGTTGGGCATTGCAGGCCAAGATTGAGCGGCGGAACTCCAAGGCGAGGGGCGCCAGCATATTCAACTGCGCTGATAGGTGCAGTGTTGTCAGAAGCTCCGCAACCTAAAAACTCCAAACTCGCAGGCAGAAAGTCAACGACGGTCAGCCCTGTGGTGGGTGCAACATCGTTGTTGGTCACCTTCAATGTGTAGGTTGATCGCTGATCATGAACCCCACGCAGAAGCTCGCCTTCAGGGGCGTTCGTAGAGGTCTTTTCAATCTGCACGGCGGAGATTTTGGTGGTGGCTGACGAGGTTGATGTCTCGGTAAATGAACCCGGAACAGGAACTCCGGCCGGATCAAATCTCGGTACCAGCCGAGGGTCTGTCTGCGATGCCACAAATGCGGTGTTCAACACCGTGTTGCCTACTACGTTGCTGGCCTCACCAAGGGTGACTTGGAATTCAATAGACGCAACCCCGCCTGGGCCGATATCTATAAAGTTCAACCATTGGAGTACTTGCTGTGAAGTGGTCGGATTAGTTGAAATGCGTGGCGAGCCGGCACTTGAAGGAATTACCGAACCAGCAACAAATCTTGCACCGGCTGGCAGAACATCAGAGAGCGAGACATTGAACTCAATTTCATCGCCCGGGTTTGTCACGGTAAGCCGGTAGGTAGCGTCGGTTCCTGCAAGGAGATTTGCTGGGGCCGACTTGGTGAGCTGGATTGTTGGCGACGCACTTGCTTCTTGTACAAACCGAGGAGCGGCAATCAAACCAACGGTGAAGACCTGCACAAGAAGTGTAAACACCACAACCTGAGCAATTGTCAGGTTGCGGAAAGCCCGTGCGGATTGTTGGAGGTGAAATTGATGAGGAATCACCCATTAATAATAATCAAAAGTTTCAGAAATCCGACTTCAGGAATGACTTGCCGGAAGTAAATATCAGGCTGAAACTCTGTGCCGTTCCCGCGTCGCTACAAGTACAACGAGCCAGGTCAGGAAGGAATAGGTGACAATAAAAAAGCTTGGCGGCAGATTAAAGATGGTCGCCGTTATCAGTCCAAAAATTACTGAAGCCAATCCGATTGCTGTACCGAAAAGGACGACACGGCTAGGTCGGGCCGTAAGTTTGAGCGCAGTAGCGGGTGGAGTGACCACAAGAGCAAACAAC
>JBBDMQ010000329.1:0-13742 GCA_040878245.1 Microthrixaceae bacterium | reverse complement strand
CGGTCACTAGCTCAGTCACGGGGTGTTCAACCTGAAGGCGAGTGTTCATCTCCAGGTAATAGAAGGATTCGTTCTCGTAGAGAAATTCAATAGTTCCAGCGTTGACATAGTCGCAGCCCCGAGCAACATCGCAAGCGGCCTCGCCCATCTGAGCGATGATCTCAGCCGGGATACCAGGGGCAGGTGCTTCTTCAATAAGTTTTTGATGACGGCGCTGCGCAGAACAGTCGCGAGTTCCCAGATAGACCACATTGCCGTGCATGTCAGCCATGATCTGCACTTCGATGTGCCGGGGACCCGTCAAGTAGCGCTCCATGTAGCACTCGTCGCGACCAAAGTAGGCCAGTGATTCACGCTGAGCGGACTCAAGCGCCGAGACAACTTCCTCTGCATTATTCACCACCTTCATGCCACGACCACCGCCCCCGTAAGCGGCCTTGATGGCAATCGGATAACCGAACTCTGTTCCAAAGGCGGCAACCTGCGAGGGGTCGGTGATGATGTCGGTAGTGCCGGGGACTCCAAGCACTCCAACCTTTTCGGCTGCGAGTCGTGCCGAGATCTTGTCGCCCATAACATCAATGGCGGCTGGTGGCGGGCCAATAAATGCCACACCGATATCGGTAATGCGCTTGGCAAACTCGCTGTTCTCTGAGAAGAATCCATACCCGGGGTGAACCGCCTGCGCTCCGGACTTTTGGATCACATCAAGGATCTTGTCGGCGTCGATATAGCTCTCTGCTGCAGTCTGCCCGCCTAAAGCGTAAGCCTCGTCTGCGAGTCGCACATGAAGAGCATCACGGTCAAGGTCTGAGTAGACGGCGACTGTGGTGATTCCGAGTTCCCGGCAAGCCCTAATAACTCGGACGGCAATTTCTCCACGATTTGCGATGAGTACTTTTGAAAACACGCTCTAGCCTTTCCTTCGTGAGTTTCCTTCGCGCCAAATCAGCGCTCAACAGAACTAGATTTGCAGACCTTCGGACTGTTCCCCAAACAGGCTCAACCAATGCCGACATGAAATTGTTGCTCAGTGCGGCCGGTTCAGCTGAGATGCGTCAAGGAACCACTCAAGTTAGCCCGATTGTCTTGCTGGCAGATCATCAGACCGCCGGTCGTGGTCGCCTGAACCGAAGTTGGCAAGCCCCGCCGGGGTCTTCGTTGCTGATGACCATTGGTTTACCGCTGACTGCGATCGCTGCAGATCGCCGCAGTTTGCTGACTAACTGCTTGGCCTTGGCCGTTATCGATGCGTTACATCAACTTGACATCAACCAAGTAGGAATCAAGTGGCCCAACGATCTGGTTTGTGAGCCAGACCCAGTGAGTGAGTCAACAGCAGATAGCAAGCAGGCTTTGAGCGCCGATGGAAACACACAGGGGTATTACAAGCTCGGCGGCATCCTGGCCGAAATACATCAGATTCCCAGACTCGGAGACTGTGCGCTGCTGGGACTTGGCTTGAACGTGAACTGGCCTGAGGTGCCCACCGAACTACTCGGCATTGCCTCCTCGCTCAACAAAATTGCCGGTCACGAGATCAGCCGTGAGGACCTTGTCATCTATCTTCTTCGCTCACTCGATGCTCAGTGGTTGCCGATCCTTGAAGAGCCAGATTCAAGCCTTGCTGTGATTTTTGAGACCTATCGGGCGCGCTCCGCCAGCCTTGGGCGGAGAGTTCACGTCACGCTTCCGCAGGGAGAACTTGTTGGCCTTGCTACCAATCTGTCCCCAGAGGGCGCGCTCCTTCTGCTTGATGATGCAGGCACCGAGCATGTGGTGACCGTGGGCGATGTAGTGCATCTTCGGCCCACGAGTTGATGAGCGATTTCAAGGGTCAATGGTGAAGGCGTAGTTTTTGTCGAAGCAGGCTTGCGCAAACTCGGTCAGAGGCCGATGAGTCGAAAGGCTGCGCTGATTCATCTGAGCAGCGGGTTGAATCTGTCGAGCAGTAGAGACCACAAAGATTTCCTCGGCGAGATCGATTTCACCAAGAGAGATGCAGCGCTCCACTGCAGGCCGCCCTGCAGAAGAAAGTGCTTCAAGCAGAAGTTCGCGAGTGACCCCCGCCCTGCAGCCAGAGTCAAGCGCCGGGGTCAGAAGCTGCCCATCAAGCACTATAAAAAGGTTGCTCATTGCGCCACTGCAGAGTTCCCCACGCAAATTTCCAAAGACCACTTCTTGACTGTCGGGGTAAGCAGCTAAGAGCGCCGCAGGTGTTGCATAAGCTGAACTCTTTAAGGCAACTGTCGCCGACTGTGGGTCAAGTCGGTATGAACAAGTACTGATTGCAATTGGTTCGCGCTGAACAGTCATCGGTGAACAGGCAACGGTCAGCTTGCCAGACCAACTCATCCGCAAGCGGCCGGATGCATTGCCCCAGTCCTGGCAGGTTTCCTCGACGGCTCTCAGCAGTAGCGAAGGATCAAACGGCTCAATCAGCAGTGCTGCTGCTGCAGCCCTCAGTCTTTCAAGATGCCGGGTCAGTGCAAATGGGCGACCATCACGAAGCTCAAGAGTTTCAAAGACATGCAATGGTGATTTCACTGCGCTGATCTGCCGCCTGCTATCTGAAGCAGATGTCGAGCTTTGAGCTCGGTTTCCTGCCATTCGCCAATGGGGTCCGAGTCATAAGTAATCGCGCCCCCTGTTCCAAAGTGCAGAAAACCCTGCTCAATCCAGAAGGTACGAATCGCCACGTTCAGGTCGCCCAGAACTCTGTCTGCATCAACCCAACCAACAGCTCCGCAGTAAATCCCTCGGCTACCCGGTTCGAGTCGAGCGATTGACTCCAACGCAGCCTGCTTGGGAGCGCCAGTAACCGAACCAGGAGGAAACGTTGCCTCGATGGCCTCAGTCCAACCAAGGCCCGGCCGGAGCCGGCCCTCAACGGTGCTCACAAGATGGAACAACCCGGGGTGTTGTTCCACTTTGAGCAGACTCGGTACCTTGACTGATCCCCACTCGCAGACACGGCCGAGGTCGTTGCGCACTAGGTCCACAATCATGATGTTCTCTGCACGGTCCTTGGCCAAAAAGCCATCAGCCGTTGCGGCCGTGCCTTTGATTGGCGAGGACCAAATTCGATGACCACTCCGAGACAAGAATCGCTCAGGTGAAGCACTAGCCACTTGCACGCCATGTGCTGCAAGGCGTACCACAGCCGAAAACGGTGCGGGATTGCCGAGCGCTAGTGCAGCACCGAGTGCAGCAATATCCTGAGACCCGCTTTGAGTCAGTCCAGCCTTGCCAAATGCAGCCTGTAAGCAAGCCTCTCCACTTGTTTGAGTCGGCATCTCTGCTTGCAGGCGCCGAGTGAGATTGACTTGGTACACGTCACCATTCGCAATCTCATCCCGGATTGTCTCGACACCTTTGACAAAGCTGACCTGATCAAGGCTGCTCGACCATTCCCCAGACGGGGGGCCACTCCATGGAGAGCCCGGCCATGGTTTAGCGTCGCGGATTGAAGCAAATCTGGCGCAAGTCGGTTCACCCTCAAAAGGCAACACCACTGCCCAAAATCCTTCAGAGTCAAGTGCCCCCAAGTCGGTTGTTACATCGACAAGATCGGTACATAGGCGCCCTCCCAGCACTGCTAAGGAGTCACTTTGGCCCGGCTGTCGAATGTGGGGTGCAAAAGTCACGATTTGCTCATCCTACGGCTTGGAATTTCGGGGAAGAACTGCAGGGATCTGAAGAATTACGCAGAATTGTGCCGAAGGTCGATCCTGAAGGGCTGATACCTTCCTGCAGTGCCCCGAGTTCGAGCTTCACATCCTCATCGAAGTTGGACTCAGCGGGTCTTGCTTGGTGTCAACCTTCTTGTGGTTTTTGCATGTCTTGGCAGCGCCCTTGCGCTCACCCGACTACGAACAACGATCGAGAACGTACCGGTAGTAGATATTGGGTCTGCGCTAGCGCCCTCTGCGGAAGTAACCGAGCCAAGAAACTTTCTGATTATTGGAACGGATTCAGCGGCCGGTTTGGCAGAGGGTGACCCGGTGCTGAACAAGCGGGCTTCCGGCGGTCAGTTGGCAGACGTCATCATGATTTTACGCGTGGACCCACAAGATAAATCCGTTCGCTTGTTATCGATACCCAGAGATAGTCGGGTAGAGCTGTGGCCGAGCGGCAAGATGGAGCGCATTAACGCCGCCATGGGCGGTGTGGACGGCGAGGCGAATCTGGTCCAAACCATCAAGCGCAACTTTGGTATCCAGATCGATAACTATGTACAGGTCGATTTCTTGTCGTTTAGGGACCTAGTCGAGGTGCTCGGAGGTGTGCCCGTGTATTTCACGACGCCTGTGCGAGATGAGAATTCTGGTCTGGCAATAAACGAACCGGGCTGCAAACTGCTTGATCCTGTTCAAGCCCTCTCCTATGCAAGAGCGAGACAATTTTACTTTTATCAAGATGGCAAGTGGAGGCCTGACGGAACTGGTGATCTTGGTCGAATAAGTCGACAACAGGACTTTATTAAGCGGGCACTTCGCCGGGCGGCCGACAAAGGCATGCGCAACCCAAGCACGGCGCTTGGAGTTATTAACGCTGCAGCAAGCTCGGTCAAAATGGATTCCACCTTGGACGTTGGAACGCTCCTATCCCTTGCAACGCAGTTTCAGAGCTTCAATCCCGATGCCCTGAAATCAGTCCAGATCCCAACTTTTGCCGCTCCTCGCGGCGGTATTGCTTATCAGGATATTGACTGGCCGGCAGCAGAGCCTTTGCTACAGCCATTTCGTGGCGTTGCGGCCGGGGCCTCTCCAACCAAGCAACAAGTCATAGTCGACGTCCTTGCTCGTCCCGCACAGATCGAAGCTGCAACCACTACGGCTACTCAGCTTGATACGGCCGGCTTTGATGCAGCGTCTGCAGAGAGTCGAACCGCCGGAGAGGTAACCAAAATTGAGTACGGGCCACTCGGTCGAGATGCCGCTGTGTTGCTCGCCGCTCAACTCACGAGGATCCCCCAATTTGAATTCAACGAACAGATTCGTGGCTACCGAGTAATCCTCACCCTCGGGTCCGATTTTGCTGGGGTGGCAGCAGAAGGAGTTCCCGTTGACTCGCTCCCTGCAGATCAGTTGCCGCCGCCAGCACCCGTTGCGCCGCCAGTGACGCCGAGTACCGATTCAACTGTTCCTCCCGTAGGTGGCGAAGTAGATAGCGAGACAGCTGGAGAGCCAGGTCCAGATGAGGTCAACGTGCCGGGGGTAGTTCCCACCGATCCTGTTGCTGCAGCGCTTTGTAGGTAAATCTCTGATTTTTCGCAGAGTGATGCGAATCGAAGTTGAGCTTCTATCCTTTACACAGCAGGTTCAATTCACTCAAGGGGTTTATTGCATGGGTAGCAAGATTGCAGTTGTTGGTGCTGGCTACGTCGGACTGACTACAGGGGCATGTTTATCCCACCTTGGTCATGATGTGACATGCATTGAATCAAACCCCGAAAAGTTAGAGATGCTCTCCGCTGGCCGCATTCCCATCAGTGAGCCTGGGCTAGCTGAAATTGTCGACGAGGGACTGAGTTCACGGCGGCTTCGCTTTACCAATGACCGTGAAGCCGGGGTCAAAGACCGAGAATTTATTTTTCTGTGCGTTCCTACCCCTCAGGGTGAAGATGGCTCAGCAGACTTGTCGTATTTGGTGCAGGCCGCAACAGAACTGCGACCGTATCTAGAGCCGGGTTCAATTGTCATTAATAAATCCACGGTGCCAGTTGGGTCAACACATGTTGTAGCTGACGCGCTTGACAGGTCGGACGTGCATGTGGTGTCCAACCCAGAGTTTCTGCGCGAAGGATCTGCTGTTGATGACTTTCTGAAGCCCGAACGAGTAGTGATCGGTGCAGCCGATTCCGATGTTGCAGCCAGAGTTGCAGGACTGCAACTGCGGCGCTCAGCCCCTCTGCTTGTCACTGACCCCGAATCCGCCGAACTGATCAAGTACGCATCAAACGCGTTTTTGGCCACCAAAATTAGTTACGCAAACTCAATCGCAGCACTAGCCGAAGCTGTGGGTGCCGATATGGACGATGTGGTCATTGGAATGGGTCTCGATAGTCGCATCGGATCCAGTTTTCTTCAGCCCGGTCCCGGTTGGGGCGGAAGTTGCCTGCCCAAAGACACCAGCGCACTCATCTACACAGCTCAGTCGGTGGGTTACTCGTTCACCATGCTTGATGAAGTCGTTCGAGTGAATAATGCGCAGTTTGATCGAGTTGTCGAAAAAACAGAGCAAGTCATCGGTGATTCATTAGACGGCACCACCATTGCAGTCTGGGGGCTTACCTTTAAAGCTGGTACTGATGACCTGCGAGAGTCGCCCTCGCTAGAGGTGATCAGTCGGTTACGAGCAAAGGGTGCCCGAATCTGCGCCTACGACCCAGAGGTGAAAGGTGAATCGGCAATTCTTGAAGGAATTGAGATTGCTCTGGATCCTTATAAGTGCTGTACCGATGCAGATGCGCTCCTGGTGCTGACCGAGTGGCCAGAGTTTGCAAGCCTGGATCTTGACCGGGTGGTGGAAGAACTCAACTTCCCACGGGTGGTTGATACACGCAATGTCCTTGACCGGGTTGCACTTCGGCGACGCGGCTTTACCTATCGAGGTATCGGCCGAGTCTGAGTTGCTCTAGAGCCATGCCATCTAGAGCCCAGCCATCAGTGCCTAGCCTGAAAGGGCTCAATGGTAAGGCCTAGCCGCGCGAGACTCATGACATGTCAGAGACCCCACGTGTGGCCGTTACGCTCACGCAATGCTGGCATCAGGTGCCTGGAGGTACAGCAACTTCTGTTCAGCGATTAGTGGAAGCGCTTGATAGGACCAACCGTGTTGAACTTCTTGGAGTTGGCCCTCTCGGAGACTTGCGGCGCCCATCGACTTTGCTGAATGCGGCACCTCCAGTGGCATGGGAGCCACAGATCGCAGTCTCACGGCTTCCAGTGCCGCTGCCAGTTCTGTATGACATCTGGTCTCGAACTAACTGGCCCAAAATCTCGCAGGGTAAAGGTGCACATGCCCGTCTGGTTGATCTGATTCACCTGACCGTTCCGATTCGTATACCTCAAGAGTCCACCCCCTTTGTGGCCACGGTGCACGATTTGTTTCCGCTGACTCACCCACAGATGATGACTGCTCGTGGGGCCAAGCTGATGAGGGCTGGTCTTCAAGAAATTTTTGCGCGGTCCAAACGGGTAATGGTGCCATCAAGCTGCGTAGCCGATGCTTGCATTGCCGCTGGTCTAGCGGCAGATCAGGTGCGCGTTGTGCCCTGGGGTGTTCAGGCGGTAGCGCTGGACCCTGCAAGCGTCGAACAAGTTCGGGCCCGCTATGGACTGCCCGATCGGTATGTGCTCTTTGTCGGCACTCTTGAGCCCCGAAAGAACCTGGCAACCTTGATTCAGGCCATGAATGAGTTAGCTGATCCGGATTTGGGTTTAGTTCTAGTTGGACCTGCTGGTTGGGGAGATGCGTTTGGGGCTCAGGCAGCTGCAAGTCTGAACAATCTTTCATTCAAGGTATGGAAGCTCGGATACTTGCCAGAGCAAGACCTAGCTGCGCTCGAATATGGCGCTCAGGCTTTTTGCTTTCCGTCGCTTGCTGAAGGGTTCGGTTTGCCCGTGCTCGAAGCCATGGCAGCAGGTGCCGCAGTCATCACCTCATCAGGGACTGCAACCGAAGAAGTGGCTGGAGATGGGGCAGTTCTGATTGACCCGTCTAGCTCGCAGGAACTTGCTTCGGCACTGCGTGGGCTCCTGAATGACCCAGCCGGAACAGCCGAATTGCGAGAACGCGCTGTGAATCGATCCAAGTTGTTTACT
Organism: Microthrixaceae bacterium; assembly: GCA_040878245.1. Taxonomy (GTDB): domain Bacteria; phylum Actinomycetota; class Acidimicrobiia; order Acidimicrobiales; family Microtrichaceae; genus IMCC26207. The sequence continues at coordinate 5,913 of JBBDMQ010000329.1, read as the reverse complement.
TGGCAGAACTCGGCTGAGTTGACCCTTGAGGTGTATACCGAGGTGCTCGAATGACTCCGCCCACACAACAGGATCGCTCTCGGGTGCTCGTCAACCTGACTTGGCTGGTCCCCGGGGTTGTGGGAGGAAGCGAAGAGTCAACAACTGATGCTCTGCGAGCACTAGCTGCAGACTGTCCAGCTGACCTTGAGATTCACCTTGCAGTGCTTCGGCCGTTTATTAACGCACATCCAGACCTTGTGCAGGCCTTCACCTATCACGTGCTTGATGTTGACGGGCGAAACAAATTTTTACGCGTTCTGGCTGAGCAGAGTTGGTTGGCCCGCCTGGCGCAAAAAATTGATGCCCAAGTAGTTCATCACGCTGGTGGTGTTGTGCCGTTGCGTCACCCGGGCCGAATTGTTCTGACAATTCACGATCTTCAGCCACTAGATATGGCTCAAAACTTTTCTCTTGCCAAGCGCCTGTATCTGCGGGCGATGCTCGGTCGTTCCGCAGACGCAGCTGCAGTGATCTGTGTGCCAAGTGAGTTCACTCTGAGTCGCGTTGTTGAGCTGTTGGGTGTTGAGCAAGAACGCATAAGAGTGGTGCCCTGGTGTCTGTGGCCTAGGTCCGTGAGCCTCCTTGATGATTCACCACTCGCCGATTCACCACTCGCCGATTCACCACTCGCTGATTCATCCGTTGCTGAGGTCCAGCACCCAAGCCAAATCCTGAGTCAGCTCGGCAATGACTGCCAATATTTTGTGTATCCCGCAGTTACTTACGCACATAAAAATCACCTGTTATTGATCGAAGCTTTCGCAACACTCGTTCCAAATAATCCCAATCTGCGTCTAGTGCTGACTGGCTCTGCCGGGCCATTAGAGCCTCAGGTTCAACATCGAATCGATCAACTCGGACTATCCGAGTTGGTACTACGAACCCATCGAATCCCTGCAGCCGAACTCAAGGCACTGATTACTCATGCGCTGGCGGTGGTGGTACCGAGCATGTATGAAGGCTTTGGATTACCCGCCCTTGAAGCAATGTCGCTGGGGTGTTTGGTGCTGGGATCAAACCAAGGTTCGCTTCCCGAAGTACTTCGACCTGAAGATCTGGTAGCCGGGCAGGATCTGACAGCATGGGCCGAAGCCATGCAGGCTGTAGTGGTGTTGACTGACTCAGAACGAGCCGAGCGAATAGCTGCTGGCCTTGACCGTGCCGCTGCCTTTACCCCTCATCGAACCGCCCGGGCGCTCTGTGAGTCCTACCGTGCCGCATTGGTAGCCCGTCCGATATGACTCTTCAGCCAAACGGCGAGCAGATGCAGACCGTGCGGCCCATGAACCTGCTGATTCTGTGCCCGCACTTTGCGCCTGACCTTGCGCCCACCGGCGATGTCATGACTTCAATCGTGGGTGCGCTAGCGGAGCGAGGGCATCATATTCATGTCATAACCTCCCTTCCTTGGTACCGCGATCATGCCGTAGAGCCAGGGTGGGGTGCTCGTGCGTGGAGGACAGAGCGCACCCCTTGGGGGAAGATCACACGGCTGCATCCGTTCCCGACTGATAAAGCCAATATTCCCGCTCGAGCGGCTGCCTTCGGCGGCTTTACTGGGCTAGCAACTGTTGCTGCCTTGCTGAGTCGTCAGCGCCCCGATGCAGTCATGGTGATGTCTCCGCCATTGCCGCTCGGCGTGTCTGGTTGGCTGACTGCAAGGACTCGTCGTTCACCGTTTGTATTCAACATTCAAGATGTCTTTCCTGATGTAGCGGTAGAACTTGGCGCAATTACCAACCCTCGAGTTATCGCTGTGGCTTCTTGGCTCGAAAAGTTTCTGTACAAAAAATCACAGGCAGTCACAGTTTTATCCGAGGACCTTCGTGTGAACGTTGTCAACAAATTGCAGGGCAATCACCCTGAGCGGGTTCACGTCATTCCTAACTTTGTTGACACTGAGCGAATCCAGCCAGCCCCTCGAGAAAACCCATATCGCTCCGAGTTCGGGCTCACGGGAAAGACGGTGGTGCTCTACGCCGGCAATGTTGGCCTGTCGCAGTCGTTAGATCTCCTCGTTGAGGCCGCTCGCCGCAACCAAGACTCCAAAGACCTGATTTTTGTTATCAACGGCGGTGGATCCGCACTAGAAGCCCTTCAGGGGTCTGCTATCGGGCTAGAAAATATGCGCTTTATTCCCATGCAGCCACGGGAACGATTGCCCGAGTTGCTTGCAGCTGGCGATATTCACGTAGTTCCGCTCAAGCGTGGGTTAGCCAAATCAAGCGTCCCCTCGAAGCTGTATTCGATTCTTGCCGCAGCCCGCCCAGTCTTGGCGAGCGTGGACTCTGGTACCGAGGTTGCCGAAACAATCAAGCGTGCGGGAGCCGGGCGCTCAGTTGCCCCCGAAGACTTAGACGCATTCTGCTTAGCCCTGAGCGAGATGCTCTTGGACCGCTCAGCTTTAGATCAGATGGGTGCTTCCGGGCGTGCATTCGTCGAGGGTTGGGTGTCGCCAGCAGCTGTAGGTGCCGCCTATGAGCAGCTCTTTGAGCAGCTTCGTCGTTCCTAGCAACTCCCTCGTTCCAAGCAACTCCCTCGTTCCAAGCAACTCCCCAGTCCCCACCTGTTCCGCCCCCTAGTTGAAGCTACCTATAGATGTTTCGCGACTTCTTTTGCTTGGAGTTCAGTAGATGGTGCTGCGGCGGCTAGCTTGTAAAGCCGTATGGGTAAGGCCTCTTCTTCAAAGAAAATCAAACGCGTCCAGCAAGCCGGTGTCAGCCGTACTCCCGGTCAGCGCAGAAACCTTGGGTTTCCAGCGCTTGTCGTTGGCATCATTGTGCTCGGGTTGGTCATGGTGTTTTTCGCCCGCAGTCAAAAGGTCGACAAAGTAGGTGAGGCGCCTGCAGTTGATCAAGACAAGTGGTACTCAGCTTATGGCCTTGATATTTGCGGTGTGTTCCAGCCTAATCCTGTGCCCATTGGCCCCGATGAGACTGGCATCACTGCCAATAGCGACGGTCTTATCCAGATTGCTCCCTTCGTTGAATCTGCAGCGGGTGCGAACGCTAAGTTCGGAATCTTTGCCGAGCAGATCGGGCTTGATCTCAGTGAGGGCAAGTTCACACTTGCCGATGGAACCACTAAAAAGAACGGCGATTCCTGCACTGGTGAAGACGGAAAAGAGACGAAGGGTGAGGTCGTCATGTATGTCTGGCCACCTCAAGCAACTGATGCCACCAAGCCAGTGACCATCACTAGCGACTTTAATTCTGAGCGGTTCTCTGAGGATGGCCAAGCATTTGTTGTGGCATTCGCCGCAAAGGGTTCAGAACCCAAACTTCCTCCTTCCTTGGCAGCTCTTCAGAACCCAAGTCCCACTCCAGCTACACCTGCCTCGGCCACTCCGACCACAGTTGCAGAAGGTGCGCCCACTACTGTGACGCCACCCGATACAGCATCTGATACGCCACCTGAGGGATCAGAGAGTGACCCCGCCGCAGGGCAGGACTCAAGCTCCACAACGGTTGCCGGCGGTTAAGGGCTCGTATGATTGCAGTTGTTCTGGTCGGAGGGTTTGGAACCCGCCTCCGGCCGCTTACTTTGACCAGACCCAAGCAGATGCTGCCCGTGGGACAAGTCACCATGCTGGAGCGCGTCCTAGCCAAACTTGCAGCGGCAGGTGTCACGCAGGTTGTTTTGTCACTCGGGTATCAACCCGATTCGTTCGTCGAGGCCTTTCCAAGCGGCACCTGCGCTGGAGTCGACTTGCATTACGCCGTTGAGCCAGAACCGTTAGACACTGCCGGAGCGATTCGCTTTGCTGCCCAGGATGCTGGAATTTCAGAGCGATTCTTTGCCATCAATGGAGATGTGTTGACCGACCTAGATCTTCGTAGCCTGTGGGCTTCCCATGACTCGTTCGGAGGCGAGGCAACCTTGGCCTTGACCCCAGTTGAAGACCCGTCAAGGTACGGGGTAGTGCCCATAGATTCTCATGGTCGGGTAGAGGCCTTTATAGAAAAGCCTGCGGTTGGTACGGCTCTAGGTAATTGGATTAATGCTGGGACCTATGTGCTGGAACCAACAGTTCTTGACCGCATTCCAGCAGGCTGCAGAGTTTCAATTGAACGTGAGACCTTTCCCAGCATCGTTGAAGACAGATCCTTGTTTGCCGTGCATTCAGAAGCGTATTGGATCGATGCTGGAACTCCAGAGGCATACCTGCAAGCGCACCTTGACCTGATCGACGGGGTCCGTGGTCAGCCCGAAAATGGCGTGGACCCCTCTGCCACAGTGCACGCCGATGCGCTAGTTGTTCGGTCAATGATTGGTCCGGGCGCTCAGATTGATGCTGCTGCGCAGATAGTCGATTCAGTGGTCATGGCAAACTGTCATGTGGGTGCACAAACTCAAATCAGTAGGTCGATTTTGGGTGGTAGGTGCACCGTGGGAGAGGGTGCAAAGCTGAGTGACCTGAGCATTGTTGGCTTTGACCAAGAACTCGCAGCACACACCGTTGCGGTAACTCAGCGCTTCCCCCCACCCGAGTCTTGGTGACTGTCATTTTTGCCGGTGGTTTTGCTAGTTGTTCTGCTCAATTTTTTGAGAAGAATTTGACAAGGAGTTGGGGAAAAACATGAGGGCATTAGTAACCGGTGGCGCTGGATTTATTGGTTCCAACCTGGTGGATCGACTCTTGGCAGAGGGTCATAGCGTTGAAGTGATCGACAATCTTTCGACCGGCAAGCTCGCCAACCTTTCTGAGGCTCGAGCTAACCGCGAACATGATTTTTCCTTTCATCAGATTGATATTTGCGATCCGGCAGTAGCCGAACTGATTGAACGGAAAAATCCAGATGTTGTGTTTCACCTCGCAGCACAAGTCGATGTTCGTATTTCGGTGCAGATCCCAGTCTTGATGCGCGAGTCAATGTGCTGGGCTCACTCAACGTCATTGAAGGTGCACGGCGCGCTGCAGCACAAAAAGTGGTCTTTGCTTCTTCAGGTGGGACTATTTATGGAGTCGTCGACCCCGAGGACCTGCCCGTCACCGAGGTTCACAGTCAGCATCCCGTCGCACCGTATGGCGTTTCAAAGAAGGTCATCACCGACTATTTGTATGCCTTTCGGGAGTTGCATCAAATGGAGTACACCTCATTGGCCTTAGCCAATGTGTATGGTCCTCGCCAAGACCCCCATGGCGAAGCTGGAGTGGTTGCTATTTTCGCTGGCCGACTTTTGTCAGGTACACCCTGCACCATTTTTGGTGATGGCTCGCAGACTCGTGACTATGTCTTTGTGGACGATGTGGTTGACGCCTTCGTTCGCGCTGCGGAGCGAGGCAGCGGCTTGTTATGCAATATCGGAACCGGCATTGAGACCTCGGTGACCGGACTCTATGAAGCCATGGCATTAAACGCCGGAGTCTCAACCTCGGCCGAACTCGCACCCGCTCGAGATGGTGAACTGCAACGTTCTTGCCTTGATGCCACTCGGGCCAAAATGCATCTTGGCTGGGAGCCGTATACCGATCTAGCGCAAGGAACCTCAGAGGTGCTTGACTTCTTCAGGTCACAGCCCGAATAAAAAACCCCCTGCTATATCTCGCAACGAGACCTAGCTGAGTATTTCCCGGGCATCTCCCACCGATTCGAGAGCGAGTAGTGATGGAACGTTTTACAAACAAGGTGGTGCTGATTACCGGCGCCGCATCGGGGATTGGTCGGGCGGCTGCTGAGCGCTTAGCAACCGAAGGAGCAAGCCTGTCGCTCGTAGATCTCAATCAAGACGGACTTGATCAGACAGTTCTGACTTGCCGTGACGCTGGAGCCGAAGTGTTGTCGATCCATGCTGACATTTCTTCAGAACAATCCGTTGCGGGGATCATTTCTTCGACCATTGAAAAGTTTGGTCGACTTGATGTTCTGT
>JBBDMQ010000328.1:0-2494 GCA_040878245.1 Microthrixaceae bacterium | reverse complement strand
TTACCGACCGGCAGCCACCTCTTCTTGCTGAGCCTTGGGAAGGCTCTCAATCACAATGTCATCGAGTGAGAACGAGGCATCGCCCGGGTAGGCGGTTACGCCCATCTCTGGGTAATCCAATCCGACGAGTTCATCCTCGACCGAGGAGCGGATGCCACCCTTGGTAAGAGCATTCTGAATCTTGAAGAATGCGAACGCAATACCCAGCATGACCGTCCAGATTACTAGGACGCCCACAGCCTGAGCTGCTAGCTGCTTGCCACCCAGGCTCAGGTCGTAGAACAAGCCGGTGACTCCCTTTTCCGCAGTGAGGCTGCTGTCTGTCAAGTTCCATGCAGCTCCGTATTCACCTGATGCGAAAAGGCCTACTGCAAGCACTCCGAAGGAGCCGCAGATGCCGTGGACGGCAACTGCGCCAACCGGATCGTCAATCCCACGACGTTCGATGAAGAACACGGCTTCGATCACCAGAATGCCAGCAATGATGCCGATGAGCGCTGCCGCCCATGGATCAACGAAGGCGCAGGGAGCAGTAATGGCCACCAAGCCGGCAAGCATGCCGTTTGCAATCATGCCGGGGTCTGGCTTACCAGTGCGCTTCATGATGTAGAACATCGATGCCACAAGGCCAAAGGCTGCAGCAATTCCAGTGTTGACCGCCGCCACAGTAAAGCGCACGTCGGTTGCGGCAAATGTTGAGGCAGCGTTGAAACCGAACCAGCCGAATAGCAGGATGAATACGCCAAGCATTGCCATGGGGATGTTGTGCCCGGGAAGAGCCCGAGCTTTGCCATCCTTGCCAAATTTGCCAATGCGTGGACCAAGAACTAGCGCACCAGCCAGTGCTGCTGCACCACCAGTTGCGTGCACAATGCCTGAACCAGCGAAGTCGACGTAACCAAAGCCAAGGTCCAAGCTGTTTCCAAGCTGTGACAGCCAGCCTCCGCCCCAAGTCCATGCGCCAAAGAGCGGATAGTAGATCGCTCCGCAGAACAGGCCCCAGCCAATAAAGCTCTTGAACTTCCACCGCTCAGCCATTGAGCCAGTTGGAATCGTTGCCGTGGTGTCCATGAACGCCACCATGTACAAGAAGAATGCTGCTACGGCGGGCAAGGCCGCATCTGGGATATTGGTCAGGGCAAAGGCATCCCATGACCACCAGGCAAAGGTCCAGCTGCCACTGCCGAGAAGTGGTCCGCCGAGCGCTTCATCAAGACCGAAGTAGCCGGGGTAGCTATAGCCGCCGAACATCAACGGGAAGCCAATAAAGAAGAAGCCAACAAAACCCAACCCAAAGATTCCTAGGTTGGTGGTCACTACGTGGGCTGCGTGTTTGGCTCTACAAAAACCAGTCTCGACCATCGCAAACCCGGCTTGCATGAAGATAACTAGCGCCGCACCAATAATGATCCAGAGAAGGTTCAGGCCGAAACCGTCAACACTGCTAGGGGCTGCGGAGGCTGGATCAAACACGGGTGCATCCTGCGCAAAGGCAGTGCCCGGTATGAGAAGAGCTCCCAAAAGAAGTAACACACCAAGTCCGAACTTGGCCCATCGGTTCCTGATCACGCTTTGGTTCCTCCTATCTCACGTGTCACCCTCAAGAGGTAACACGTCACCGCCCGTGTCTCGGACGTTCACTTGCGACAACAGATCTGTGCCGCAAGATGGGATAAACCTAAAGACATGTTGTTTCGGCTTTGTTTCTGCTTACCTAACCGACTGTGAACGAACAGAAATCTTTGAGTCCGGTTAACTGGACTCAATCATCAGGATTCTGTGGGCCTACTCGTCAATGCGAATTGACGGGGTCCCCGCAAGAACAGTCAGAGTCGCTGGCATGCCAAGGATGTCTTCAAATGGGCCGAGAGAGGAATCGCTAGCAATCTGCAGCACGAGTCCCTTGTGTTCCCCGGCCACAATCGTGAGTTCAACAAAGGTTTGCACGAGTCCATCGCGATCGAGTTCTTCGGTCAGGTCAATCACGAAAGCGTCGTAGCTTCCGTCGGGTAGTAGAGCAGTCATGTGATCAATCTAGGTTGCAGGCTGTTCCAAGCGGGCTGCGGATACAAGATGCAGTCGCTCACATGGTCTCGGTAAAGCTCACGGTACCTTCACCGCGTAACACGTTCTTCAAAAGTTTGCCCGAGGCATTGCGTGGCAATTTGCCATCCCAACGCTGAATATAGGTTGGCACCTTAAAGCCTGCCAGAACCAAGGCAACCCACTCCTGAATCTCGATATCGCTGACAACCTCACCCCCAGCAATTTCAACTACAGCGCATACTTCTTCGCCAAGAGTCTCGTGTGGGACTCCAATGATCGCTGCGTCAGCGATTGCCGGATGCTCAACAAGCCGGTTTTCGATTTCAACGCAGTAGATGTTCTCGCCACCGCGAATGATCATGTCTTTGGCTCTATCAGTAATGAACAAGTAGCCATCGCTATCTAGGTGGCCGATATCTCCGGTGTGAAGCCAGCCGTCAATCACTGT
>JBBDMQ010000327.1:0-2501 GCA_040878245.1 Microthrixaceae bacterium | reverse complement strand
CGAAAGCTGTGCTTGACGGGCGAAAATTGAGTGGAGGGCGAGCCTCCAACCCCAGACTGGGTCGGGCTGTCAGGAGTGATCAGGTCTGGGTGGGCATCTTCAAGAAACCGGAGCTCCCGAAGCAACTCGTCATACTCAACATCGGCAATAAGAGGGGAATCTTGCTCGTAATAAGCCCTGTTGTGCACCTGGATGTTTTCACGGAGCCAATCAACTCGGCCGGCAGGATCCAATTCGCTGTCAGGGCCAGTGATACTCACCCCCCTAACTTAGTAACCCCATGAGTCACTCGGTAACCAGGCTCAGGCGCCGAGCGAAAGCCGTGCACCAATTGCTTGACGACGGGCACGAATCGAGATCGAGTCCACCAATCCAAGAGCCAGAGTGGCTTGAGACTCGCCAAAATGACCCAGACCATCCTCGGGGCTTATCAGCGATCGGCTGCGAAGTAGCAGAGGATCAACGCCCTCACCACTGAGTTGGCACCATACAGCGCTCAGGCGGCGCCACAGCAGTTCCTCGCGTGATCCCAACGGCTGATTGACGGGAACCGCTCCCCAAGCAATTCGACCACCATTTTCAAGAAAGGCAGAAAGAGTTGACGACCAGCCAGTTAAACCACTTTCGGCAGGAGCCGAAATAAGTGAGATTCCCGAACCCACAATCGTCGCCCAATCAGTGCGGCCGGGCACATGAGCCCCAATAAGTAACCCTTGGTCGAGCGGGTCTCTGTGCACCTCGTCAATCGCTGTAACCACATGAGAAAGCAAAGATTGCACTTGGTTTGGAGAAAGCGGGAACGTGGGATGCATGGCACCCACCAGGCTTGGCTCGGAGAGCACAAGGGCTACTACCGAGGTAGGCATTGCTGCGCGATACGCACCAAGAATTGCCTGAGACCTAGCCGCAACAATCTTGGCAGCTGCAGCTAGAGCAACTTGAGAGTCAAGGCCTGCAGCCCGCAAAGCGAGAGCCAATGTTACTGGGCCAAGAACGCCAATTCGGGCTCCTACAAATCGGTCACCGAGATGCTCACTATGCGGCCCGAGGTGATCAAGAAAGACTCGCAAAGGTTCAAATTCCGGAGCATGTAAATCCGTAACAAATTCGCATCCAGTAATTGCATGCGCATCCGGTACTTCAGCAAGTACACCCGGCGACACCGCCTGAATACCTTTCAGCCCTGCAACTGCCTGGCTGAGCAGCGACCAGTCTGCAGCTGCTGAGGTTGGTGCAGTAGGGAAAATCGGCTGTGACCGAAGCGCCAGTCGAACAGCGGATGTGCACTGAGCATGAGCCAAGCTTGAAGCAGTGTCGTTTGTGGCTTCCGGGCCAACATTTGGTCCTGATCCCTGTGCTGATTCAAGTCCGGGCTGAGGCTCATTATCTGTGCCAGTTTGAATCGATAGGTTATTCTCAAACGGCAGTGCACCCACCGAGGTTGCAAGCCCAAAAGGAAGATCTACTTGCTCACCCATGAAGACGTTGTTAGTTCTCGGCTTGAAGCTCACGCAAATTTGAAACTGTGATTACCTCTCGGACCATCTGGACAACACGAGTTTTGTGGCTCACCCTGCCCATCACACTCGGCGATTGTGTTGCGACCGCAGCAGCACAGCAACCGAAGCTTGTGGTCTGGGTCTGCAGTCTGACTATGTGGCTTCTCTGGGGAATCGGGCTGCTGTGCAGCTTTGTACTGTCCCCGCTTTGCCTCACGGTATTACGCATCTGTGCGCCCCTACCTTTGTTATTCGGCATTGTCGCACTAGTGATTTCCGCTGAAGGAGCACCCTCGCTCCTTGGGTCGATAGGTCTTGCGACTGGGGTCACACTCATTTTGCTGACCTCTACCGCAGAGCTTGGGGACGGGTTTGTCAACGGGTCTGCTTACGGGGAGGAGCGCCGAATGGCACTTCGACCAGCGGCAGCATTACTGCTCGGACCGATTCAACTTGTCTGGGCATTGACTGTTGCACCGATACTCGGATCGCTCTGGATGTTCGCTTTGGGTGAATGGCTAGGCGCAGCCCTACTTGCTGCCATCGGATCTGTCACTTTGTTCTGGGGATTTCGAACTCTTTACCGCCTGAGTCAACGCTGGGTCGTGTTTGTTCCCGCCGGTCTGACGCTGGTTGACCCAAGCGTTCTTGCAGAGCCAACTTTGTTTCGGAGAGATACAATTTCCAGACTTGGCCCGGCCCCCGCTGAATCTTCTGCACGCGATCTGAGCTCCGGCTCCTCTGGTTTAATCCTGCAGATTGACCTCAGCCTTCCGGCCCCTCTGCTCCCTATCTCGGGGCGAAACGGAATCGCAGAGCCAATCGAAGTGAGTTCGGTGCTTATTGCGCCGAGCAGGCCTGGGGCGCTATTGACCGAGGCCCAGAACCGCAAGATTGCGGTTCAGCGCAACTAACTCCTCGCCCTCGCCCCTGCTCCCCGACCCGATCTCAACTTATCCCCCTAATCCTTGGTTTTGTCTTGCGTGGGACCCCCTATAGGGG
>JBBDMQ010000326.1:0-2507 GCA_040878245.1 Microthrixaceae bacterium | reverse complement strand
CGAGCTAGTGCCAGAATCTTGGGGAGGCGACACAGTAGTCGTTCAAGTCTCTGCGCTTATCGGAACAGGTATTGACGAACTACTCGACACCCTTTTGCTGGTTGCAGAAGTAGAGGACCTTCGGGGAAGCCCGGTTGGTCGCGCCCGCGGTGTTGTGCTTGAGGCTCACCTTGACGTTGGACGTGGGCCGGTAGCCTCAATCTTGGTCCAACATGGAACGTTGCATGTTGGAGACCCCCTCGTAGCTGGACCCGCATGGGGGCGAATCCGGGCGTTAATTAACGACCACGGAGAGCAGGTTCGAGAGGCTCTTCCTGGAACTCCAGTCGAGGTGCTAGGTCTCTCTGACATAGCTTTTGCAGGAGATGACTTTATTGTCGCACCAGATGAGCGCAAAGCGCGGTCTGTGGCCGAGACTAGGGAACGTTGGCACCGAGATGTTGCTCGTGGCAGAGATTCCTCGGTCAGCCTGCAGGGTGCACGCCTTGAAGATATTTTTGCTCAAATTCAAGCCGGTGAGCAGGCGAATCTTAACTTGATCGTCAAAGCAGACGCCCAAGGGTCGTTGGAGGCGCTTACCGAGAGCCTTCATAAACTCGAGAGGCCAGAGGTAAAGGTTGCCTTTGTCCTTCGTGGGGTTGGCGGCATCTCCGAATCAGACATTGCGTTAGCTGCCACCTCAAATGCCACATTGTTTGGGTTTAATGTCCGTCCAAGTCGGCAAGCTAGGGAATTAGCCGCATCTGAGGGCGTAGAGATTCGAACTTATGAAGTCATCTACAAGCTTTTAGGTGACGTAGAAGCCGCGATGATTGGCATGTTGGATCCTGAGTACGAGGAAGTCGTTACCGGTGATGCCGAGGTTCGGGAAGTCTTCAAGGTTCCAAAGATCGGTTCAGTCGTTGGCTGTCTAGTGCAGTCTGGCGTCATCACCCGAAACTCCAAGGTGCGTTTCTTGAGAGATGGAAACATCTTGTGGAACGGCGAGGTCAGTTCGCTACGTCGCTTCAAAGATGACGTCCGCGAAGTGTCTTCGGGATACGAGTGCGGAATCGGTCTGTCTGATTTCCAAGACCTGAAGTCTGGTGACATCATCGAGACTTACGAGCTTCGAGAAATTCCCCGTACCTCTCTCTAAATTCCCGGTACCTCTCTCTCAAGAGTTTCTGGTCTCTAGACAAAACAAATCAACCCCGCCGGCTCAAGCCAGCGGGGTTGATTCGATTGCTCATTCTTAGTGTTCAACTAGGGAAGAATCGTAACTCCGGCTGTTGCCTGAGCGGTACAACCCTGAGCAGTTGCAACCACGTCCCAATCGCCAGCCGCAAGAGTTCCAGGCAGCGTCAGCGAAGTTGACCACGTCTCGTTCGCAGCCACGGTTGCAGTTGTGCTGGGATTAACAATCGTGAATGTAGAAACCTCACGAAGCGTGATGACGATCAATTTGCCAGCTTCACCATTACCCGAAACGTTGATTCCGCCTCCTGCACTAGCGGAAGAGGAACTCAGCGCAAGGTTCGTTGGGGTATAAGCGGCACAATTAGGATCAATGGTCGTCGTTGTAGTGGACGCTGTTGTGGTACTCGTAGTCGTTGTGGTTGGCATTGGAGTAGGACCGGGACACGCCACAGCAATACCGGCAAGAAGTGTAACAAGGCCGGGCAGTAATAGGCGATTTCTTGTGAGACTGGTAATGGACATGATCCCCCTTGGAAACATTGATTGCAGATGTCGTGCTACCCGCGCAACACGGCCTTCCCTATTATCTGTCAAAAACCTGAACTTTGTCTAGCAATTGTTCAAAGAATTTCCGGAACCCGCAATTCACTGCAGGTATTCATATGTTCAGTTGTTAGATGTTGGGTGCTGGAAAGGTGTAGAGCTGGTCTTTGTCTCCCGCAAAACGGTGGGATTGACTGGTTAAACCCTGATCAATCACAGCCTCTTGATTAATGAGTTGCATTTTCATTGAATCAGTACGGTCTGCTGTGGGCTGGCCAATCCATTGAATGGTGTAAGGGGCGTCCGGGTCTGTCTTCCCCGTGAGCCGTAGCTGGATCACGCGAGTGCTCCCTGGGAGCAGGTCGAGGAGCAGATTATGACGTTTGATCCCCGGAAGCTCATTTTGGGTCCCGACTCCTATGGGCTTTCCGTCCAAGGTGGCACCATCAGCCACCCAAGGACTCAGCACCGAAACAATCGTTCGGTTTGTTCCTGGCGAAAGGGTAGGAATCTGAGTTGCCACCACATCGGCTAGTCCACTGGCTGGAGCATCATTCCTCAGGGTGATTTTGACTTCTGCAGTGAGGTCACCTGAGAGCGGATCGAAATCCACTTCATACTCAGTTTTGCGATGCAGATAGACGTCGATCTTGGAGGGGTTGGCATTTCGAGTGAGCACCGAAAGAAGGTCTCCTGCCCCTGGTCGTTCCACCTTCCCAGTGAGACCAAGTCGTTCAAGAAGCGAGTCATCCTGAGCATCGAACGAGTAAAACTGAAGGCTGCCT
>JBBDMQ010000325.1:0-2535 GCA_040878245.1 Microthrixaceae bacterium | reverse complement strand
TTGCGAGAAAACTCAGCAGCAGAATCAAACCGAGAAAAAGGACCACAATGACGGCAGGCGCCCGACCAAGTTTGGCGCGACGTTCAACAGCATTCACGACTGGGTCAAGTGCCATAGCGAGAAAGAGCCCAACCACGATCAGGGTCACGGCCCCAGAGGCTGCTTGCACGATGCCCCAAATGGCAACTAGAGCCGTGAGCGAAATCAGCAGAACAAGCACGCTTTGATCGGCTAAATCAACGGTGAGTCGTTGCTGCTGCCCGGGTGAGGCCTCACCTACTGGCTGAGGGTCACGCTGAGAAGACATAGGCCTACCTTAGAATCTGTGGTTTGCAGAGTGTGGGAACCCAGTTCACCCGACCCAAGGCATGCGCAACAGAGGGCACCTTATGACACATACCTCGCTTCACATTTCGCCTCGCTCAATTCTCAGAGCCGTCGTCATAGTTGGTGCGTACTTGCTTGTCATTACCGTTGCTCTTCGAGCTTCGACCACGCTGGTGTGGTTTCTGGAAGCCTGTGTATTTGCTGCACTGAGTTGGCCGATTGTTCAAAGACTGCATCGGTACATGTCGAACACGCTTGCGGTTTTGCTGATCACTGCGCTCATAGCAATCTCTGTTTCTACACTCGCTGCATTGGGTTTGAGCGAGCTCCGAGGCGAGTCAGCAAAGTTTCAAGAGGTTGTTCCAGCAGCAGTGCGAGACCTTGAGCGCGCCGATGGAGTTGGAAGTGTCATTAAAAAGCTTCAGATTGCCGATGACATTGAGCGTTTCGCAGCACAGGTCACCGACCAAGTGCGCTTTCGTAATGCCAACCTTCGGGGTATCGCCAGCCGGGTAGGTGAAGGTGCATCGGCAGTATTTGTAGTTTGGATTCTTACCGTGATGATTATTTTTACGGGGCCCGCAATGGTCAACGGAGCAATCAACCTTGCCCCCGAAGCAAAAAGGGAACCTGCTCGCTGGGTATTGAAGCTCGCCTATGCCAGCAGCGCTCGTTACCTGGGATTCATGGGCTTGCAGAGCCTGGCCGTACTTATTTTGAGTTTCACGATCAGTAATTGGTTAGGTATTGATCTGCCGGGGCTTCTTGCGGTTACTGCGGCACTGTTGGCATTTGTTCCGTATGTCGGAATATTTGCTGGGGCACTGCCGCTCGCACTTCTTGCACTTCTGAACAGCCCCGAACAAGCCCTTGGGGTACTACTTGGAGCGCTTATTGTTCAAGTCGCTGTTGCATTCCGGATACAACGCAAGGTTGACGCAGCAACAGTGCCCATTGGGATATTTCCCACTTTGGTGGCTGCAATGATTGGGTTCAGTTTGCGTGGGCCTGGCGGTTTGTTGATGGGTGTTGCATGTGCAGCGATGGGGATGGCAGTGCTGACTGATACCGGAGCGATGCGCACTGTTCGCAGCTTGGATGACCCCGTGAAGCCGAGCGCGACTCACTCGGCTGCATCATCAGAACTTCCAGCTGGTTGATCACATTTCTCAGTCATCAATCGGACAAGATTCTCAGGAATCAACCGTAGCGGTGGCGTTCTTGCCCGATCGTTGCGAGAATAGTGAGATGGGCGGTAGCGGAGGCAAGCGGGAGTGACTCCTGAGCAGGAACTCACGGGAGCAGAGCATATTTCTGCATCCTTTTTGGCTTCCGTTGGCGAAGAAATACCCATGGAGGCTGTGCTTGATCGTCCAATCGAACTGACACCGCAGTATGAACTGGACGGGCTTGCTTTCTTTATGCAGGGAGATGCGAGCGCTCTCAAGGACCTATACGACCGTCATGGTTCACTTATTTACTCATTTTGCAAGCGCTCCCTAGCTCCCGACCGAGCAGCCGATGCAACCCAAGAAGTGTTCTTAGCAGCTTGGAAATCGAGAAGCAGCTACCGCTCGGAGGCCGGCAGCCTTCAGGTATGGCTGATGGGTATCGCCAAGTTCAAAGTCATTGATATTTTGCGGTCGGACGGCAGGAAGCCCATCAGTATTGATATGACTGGTTCGGGTGATTCGGCAAGTACAGCGAACCAGGGGCTTGGTGATAGGTCACAGTCACACGACTCGTGGTCATCTGCAGAAAGCCCGGCAATTGGGCTCACAGCAGACCGAATGATTCTTGCCGAGGCAATCAATCAACTGCCGGAGCGAGCCCAAGAAATCGTTCGGCTCAAATTTTTTGCCGACCTCACTCATGCTCAAATTTCTGAGCGTTGCAACCTCCCACTCGGAACCGTAAAGAGTGATATTCGACGCAGCCTTGAGAAGTTGCAACGCCAACTGCACGGGTACCAAGATGCCTAAGGAACCTCAAGATTTTGCGGAAGTTGATCCCGAGGATGCCGAATTTGAGCATCTTGCTCGGATCGCATCACTACTCACTGAATCTGATTTTGATCGGATGCAACCACCAGCAGAGGTTTGGGAAAGCATTGTTTCTCAGGTCGCGTTAGCTGATCCGCTCCTGTTGCCCTTGCCGAAATCGCTGCAGGACGACTCGCAGCTGGCCGACTCGCTGCAGGACGACTTA
>JBBDMQ010000324.1:0-14061 GCA_040878245.1 Microthrixaceae bacterium | reverse complement strand
AGAGAAGCCCGAGTCTAAGTGTTGTGGCGGAAACGCCTAGTGGTAGAAGTAAAATTCGGTCTGCAGCTCCGCCGGGTCGGCGGGCAATAACTCGTGCCGATGCAATCCCGAGCAGTAGTGCAGCACACGCTGCACAACTCGCAGTGAGTAGGGATCGAATCAACGCCGACCACGGGTCAACGCTCAAGCCCGTCCCAGCGGTGGCAGACCCAAGATGTTGCCAGTGGTCAAAACCGATTCCGCTATCGACTCTGAGTGATCGCTCAAATAGCGCGGCGATGGGGAGTCCGCAGATAACCACAACCGCAGAAACTGCTGAGACAACCGATACCCACTCGGGAATCGATCGAGGCGGCCGGTCAGAGCGAAGCAGATTGGCAGCTGAACCAGCGGGCCTTGCCCGTGAGATGCGACTATGCAGGCTGAGCGTTGCGATTACTGCCACTAGCTGTACTGCGCACAACACTCCAGCGCCCGAGATATCAAACTGTCGAGTCGCTCGAGTCCAAATCTCGACCTCAACAGTTGTGACGGAGCCACCTCCTAGCATCACAATGACTCCGAAGCTTGTGAAGCAGAACAAAAACACCACGACTGCCGCTGCAGCAATGGCTGGCCAAGCCTGAAAAATCAGCACCCGTCCTGCCGCCTGGAAGGGGGAGGCCCCGAGCAGCCTTGCAGCAGCCTCTTGATTTGGATTGATGGAAGTAAATGCCGCACCCACGGTGCGGATCACCACCGCTAGGTTGAAACAAAGTTGCGCTGCAATAATTGCCCACCAAGTTCCTCGGGCGTCGACAAGTCCCCGAGGGCCAAGAACGTTTGCAAATGCTGCACCGATAACGACTGTGGGAAGCACAAAGGGCACCGTGGCAAGTGTGCGAACTAGCGATCGGCCAGCGAAACGGAATCTAGACAACACCCAGGCAACCGGCACTCCGACAACGACGGTGCAAACGCTAGAAACCAAAGCTTGGGTAATAGTTATTGCTATTAGTCTCCAAGTTCTTGGAGAGCCAAGAATCCGAGTCACTGCTTCGGCGCCCCATTGGCCATCGGGCCGAATAGCTCGAAGCAAAACAGCCGTCACCGGCAGTGCAATTGCGACCAACACTGCGGCTACGACAATGATCCCAACCCAAGAAACCTGACCCATTTGCAGGCTCGAGAGTTGGGAACTTTTGCGCGCTTTGAATTGCCTTTCGCTCAGAAGATTCACTCCATTATTTCTCGCCACTGCTCAATCCAAGCCTCACGTTGGGCAGCGATAACCGCTGGCTCAATGCTCAGTGGATTGGCTGCCCGTGGTGCAAATTTTGCGAAAACATCTGGCAGGGCAACATCAGTAGCCGGAAATACATAATTTGAGAGCGGCAAGGCCTGTTGCCAAGCAGGGCTGAGCATGAACTCCACGAGTTGCTGAGCAAGCTCTGGTTCTGCCGCTCCGGCTAAGACACCTGCGTACTCAATCTGGGCCACGCAACTATCCAACATGACTGCAGATGCAGGCTCGGTGCGTTTCCCCTCGCTAAAGACCACCTCGGCCGGCGGGCTTGAGGCATAAGACAACACAAGTGGACGGTCTCCCCCAGACACGGTGTAATCGGTGTAAAAGGCGTCATCCCAACTCGGCCGAACTCGAACACCATTTGCTTTGAGTTGCTTCCAATAATCCGGCCAACCTTGATCGCCGCTCCGAGCAATTGTGCCAATCAGGAACGCAAGACCCGGGGAGGATGTAACGGGGCTCTCAACAACAAGTAGGTCTTTATATGCAGGGTCAGTGAGCTGTGCCATGGTGCTCGGAGGCTCTATGCCATTCTTGGCAAACCATTCCTCATCAACATTGATACAGACATCAGCAGTATCAATTGGTACCAAAAGCTCTCCTGCTGCTCCTTGAAGGCGTAACGACTCGGGAACTTTATTGATACTTTCGGGTTGAAAGGGTACGAGCAGTTTTTCTTCTAGCGCTCGGGTAGCCAACGTGTTGTCAATACCGAAGATCACGTCTCCTTCGGGCGATCCAGCCGACAGCAGTGCCTTGGTCAACATGGTCCCTGTGTCACCGGTAGCAACAACTTTGATCGTTGCTCCGGTCAGCTTTTTAAACTCGGCTGCAGCTTCTTTGGGAAGTGCAAAAGCGTCATAGGTCACGAGCAGTACCTGTTCTTGCTCGGAACCACTAGTTGCGGAATCCTCTGCGGAGTTACTGCCAGAACTACAGGCGGTGACAAGCAAACCTGTCACGGTGAGTAGTACAAGTGCTGCGACTGCTGCAAGAGGTCGCCTTGGAGAGTTGCGTTCAGAACCTGTGATTTTCATGATGCCCCATTCGGGTTGAGGATGACTGCTACCACGCCGCTTTCGACGCTGATAGAAGCAACTGGATCAATAAACTCGTTCGAGATCCCCCGGGTTGAGCCAGATTGGAGTTCATTACCGTCCAAGGCCCAGCGAAGCCCCGAACAGGACACGCCAGACGCAGTCCCATTGAGCGCTAGAACAGTGATCAACTGCCCCGGTTGAGCAGCTATGGACCAAGAATCGCGAACGATTGCTACGTATGTATTTCCAAGCCAGGCGTCGATACGAAGGCTGGCAAACTTTTCGGAGGCTAATAACAGCAAGCCAGCAAACAAGTGATCGATTCGACCCTCGCCACTTCCAATAACGGTGACGATGCCAATCTGGAAATCAACTGAACTCAGAACCGCTTCTAAGGCAAGCTCTAAGTCGGTAGCGTCTTTATCTGCTGGAAAGGATCGAACCTCTGCGCCGTCGAGCATTGCTTGGTCAAGCGCTACGGGGTCGACTGAGTCCATGTCACCGATTACAAGATTCGGAGTCTGCCCGCAGAACAGCGCAAGATGAAGCCCAGAGTCCGCAGCTACCACCAACTGACTTTGGCTTGTGCAAGCAACTACAGCGTTCTCAAAATCAGATGTAAAACTGGCTGGAGCGGACTCGGATGATCTTGTTGTGAAGGGAAGTGGGCCCCCAGAAAACACAACTGCTCGACCGGTGAGTTGGTTACTCATTATCTCCCTCCGCTGGCATTACCCAGATCAGGTTGCGGGTCAGCGGCCCTGAGCCACTTTCTCAGCCCGCTGGTGCGAGCTCCCCGGATTGGATTTCGTAACTGACGTTACACGCTGAAAATCGAAGCGACCGTTCAGTCGCCGATGATTCCGTTCATGCGAGCCAACGTTCGCAACATGACCTCATCTGCTCCCCCGCCAATTGACCATAAGCGGGTATCTCGGTAGAACCTGGCCGGCCAATTTTCTTCTACGTAACCCATACCGCCGTGGTATTGCACAGCAAGGTCGGCCATCCGCCTTGCCAGCCGAGCCGAGCGCAGCTTGGCCACCGTTGCCTCTCGGGTGATGTCTTGGCCATTCATATATGCAGCAGCTGCTGCCCAGTTGTGGTGCCGCATCATGTCGAGCTCTGAAGCAAGATCCGCAAGCTCATATTGCAGGGATTGGTTCGCAAGCAACGGCGCCCCAAAGGCTTGCCGTTCTTTGAGATAGGCAACAGTCTTGCTGAGTGCGAGTTCGACTGCACCGACCATCTGATACGAGGCAATCATGCGCTCATTTTGAAACTGACTCATTTGTTGCTGAAAGCCTCGACCAACCTCGCCAATGACGTATTCCACTGGCACACGAACATCCTGAAAGCTGAGTTCAGCCGTGTCTGAGGCTCGCATCCCCAACTTGTCCAAGGTTCGGCTCACAGAAAACCCGGCCGAGTGAGTGGGAACGATAATTTGGGACATACCACGAAACCCGCCCTCGTCAGAGGTTCGGCATAGCAAGCAGATCCAATCTGCTTGCGCTCCGTTGGTAATCCACATTTTGGATCCGTTGATGACCCACTCATCACCGTCTATTACTGCTCGGGTGCGTAGCCCAGCTACGTCGCTACCGGCATCAGCCTCACTAATGCCAACACATGCAACAAGGTCTCCCATCACTGCGCCACGCAGGAACTTTTCTTTCAGTTCAGGTGTGCCGTACTGATGAAGAGAAGGCGTCGCCATGTCGGTCTGGACCGAGAGCGCCATTGCCACACCTAAGGATGCGGCACGACCAATCTCTTCGCCAAAAATCATGGTGTAGGTGTGATCAGCTGCTGCCCCACCGATTTCTTCGTCGTACTCAATTCCAATCAAACCGAGGGATCCGAATTTCTTGAACAGGTTGTGAGCCGGAAACAAACCCTGCTGTTCCCAGTCATCAGCAAAAGGATCAATCTCATTTTGCACCACGTCTCTGACCATGGCTCGAAACGACTCGTGTTCATCGGTGAACTTCAGCACAACAACTCCCTAGCTCGTGGCACGTGTCAACAAACCCTGACCATATCAGCGGTAGTCTCATCCTCCTCAGTCACCAAGCCTCTGGCTTGCAGAATTTTGTCTCGATCGGCTGAGTGAGGCTCTGGTTTGTGATCCCAATTTTGTTCTGTGTTGTGGGGTGGTTACTTGGATGCCTGCTGTTTGCCCGACCCAAAACGGTGAAACAGCTTTGTGTAGCCAACAGGTCCCCACTAGGTGTAAGTCCTGCTCAGCATTTGGATGCCGCTGTGTTGTTCGACGTGATCATTCCTGCCCGAAACGAAGAAGCATCACTTGGGCTACTGCTCGCGGACCTAGCTGAACTGCCCAAGGCGGGTAATCGCATCATCATCGTTGATGATCATTCAACGGACTGCACTGCTGAGATTGCGTCTAAATTTTCTGGTGTTGAGGTGATTTCGGCAGCTGAGTTGCCCGAGGGTTGGACAGGAAAAAGCTGGGCTTGCCACTCTGGCTTTGAGCACCTTCGGCAAACCTCATCAGGTGAGAAACGAGGCTTGGTTTTTCTTGACGCAGATGTTCGAGTCCTGCCAGAGGTGACTGAACAACTCGTCAGACATCAGAGGGCAACGGGCGCTCTGGTATCAGTTCAACCATGGAATGAAGCGAAACGCATCTACGAGAAGCTATCTGCGCTCTTTAACGTCATTGCGTTGATGGGTACTGCAATGACTTCACGTGCTCGGTCCACCGGCGCTTTCGGACCAGTTTTGGTGACTACTCCAGAAGATTACTTGCGAGCAGGTGGACACTCAGCCGTGCGACATCAGGTTGTCGAGGATCTGGCGCTTTCGGCGAACTATCGGCTGAGCGGCATACCTGTAGAACTGTTCTGTGGAGCACAGGACCTGAGGTTTCGAATGTACCCCGATGGGTTGCGGCAACTTACCGAAGGTTGGTCCAAAAACTTTGCTACTGGAGCTGGATCTACTCAGCCACTTCGCCTGCTCGCCGCAGTTGTCTGGATCACTAGCCTTGGAAGTGCAACGGCCCAACTCGTTGAGACCGTGCTCAATGCGCAGCACAATTTGATTGGCGCTGCGCTTTACCTTGGCTTTGCTACACAACTGGCTTGGATGTTTCATAAGGTCGGCAACTTTGGAGTTCTCACTGCCGCCGTGTTTCCTATCCACGTTGTCTTCTTTGTCGGCGTGTTTACTTGGTCGTTGTGGAGGACCTACGTGCGGCGAAGCGTCACTTGGAGAGGGCGATCCATTCGCGTGGGAGCAAAAAGCAATAAGCCATGTTGATCCACCTTCCCGATAT
Organism: Microthrixaceae bacterium; assembly: GCA_040878245.1. GTDB lineage: Bacteria > Actinomycetota > Acidimicrobiia > Acidimicrobiales > Microtrichaceae > IMCC26207. The sequence goes on along the minus strand of JBBDMQ010000324.1, from coordinate 8,429 downwards.
TGCGGCCGTTTGTGTCTCAGTTGTTGCGTGGCTAGTGATCGGATTCAGCACCGGATATGTACTCCATAAGGTCGCGGTCCGGCGTTTTGATCACGACACCTGGCTGACACGGCCGAGGCGCTTTGAAGACGATGGTAATTTTTATCAGAAGAGGCTCAAAATTCGCTCTTGGAAAGATCGCCTGCCCGAGAAAGGCGACTTGTTTCCAGACGGGTTCTCGAAACGACACCTTGTCAGCCGGACTACAGAACACTTCGAACGCTTTATGGCCGAAACTCGTCGGGCCGAACTCGTTCACTGGACGAACTTATGCGCAGGACCGCTTTTTCTGATCTGGTGCCCCCCGTTGATAGGGGCGATCATGATTCTTTTTGGGATCTTCGCACATCTGCCATTCGTGATGGTGCAGCGCTACAACCGAGAACGACTCGGTCGCCTGTTGCGTCGGAGGCGAACTACCTGAGGGTTACCGAGCGAAGCGACCCGAGTTACCGAGCGGGAACCCAGTTTACTGTGTAAAGCGACCCTTGCGGATGCGTTCGGCTTCCATGATGGCTAGTTCCTGTGCGCCCGAAACAACGATTGCTGGATCTGGCACATAGTTCACTTCTGGGTTGCGCTGCCCGTAATCAACGGCGTTCAGAATCACTCGCATTGCATTCAGCCGAGCTAGGTGTTTGTTCTTTGAACGAATCACCGTCCAAGGGGCCTCAACGCTGCTGGTCTTTTTGAGCATTGCGTACTTTCGGTCGGTGAAATCTGACCAATGCTCCTGCGCTTGAACATCAATCTCGCTCAGTTTCCACTGCCGCAATGGGTCATCACGCCTGCGGTCAAACCGCCGTTTTTGCTCTTTCTTTGTGACGCTGAAATACAACTTCACTAGAACAGTTCCCTGACGTACTAAATCTCTTTCGAACCCGACGACACCACGCATGAAGTTCTTGTATTCCTGCTCAGTGCAGAAATTGAACACAGGCTCAACCATTGCCCGGTTGTACCAACTCCTGTCAAAAAGCACCATTTCCCCGCCAGTTGGAAACTCTGCGATGTATTTCTGAAAAAACCACTGTGAGCGCTGCTCTTCGGTGGGTTTGCCGAGAGCGACCACTCGATAGTGCTTCTCATTCATATAGCGAGTCACTCGTCGAATAGTGCCACCTTTGCCAGCGGCATCTCGCCCCTCGAAGAGGACAATCATTCGCTTATTCTGCTCTTCCAAGAAGCGCTGCAGCACAAGTAGTTCCGCCTGCAACGGCTTGAGTTCCTCTTCTTTTTTCAGCTGACGCATTGCGGAACGCACCATCTTGGAATCTTTGCCGAGTTCCTCGTTCTCGGCCGCCCAAACCGGCGCACCTACAACCGTAGGTTGGTCGTGCAGGGGTTCTCTATCAGCAAAGGGGTTTGGCCGAAGACCTGAATTGGGTTGATGAAAAGCGGGTTGTTGCGGAGAAGACATAATCGAGATATCCCTAGAGTTTGTTGATGCATGGAAACAAGCGACTACCACAGGCCAAGTCAGCTGTGCAGAACGACTGGCGCACCTGATCGCAGATCAGACTACCGACAAGCTGCACGCAGCACACCCTGTAAAGTTTCTGTTGTGAACGACAACGAAACCTCGAGCCATCATTCAGAACTTCGAACCGACTTAGACGAGAACCAACTTCGCGAGCGACTGAGTGCTGAACAGTTTATTGTCACCCAACAAAGTGGTACCGAGCCGGCCTTCACTGGCGCCTATTGGGACAAGAAAGAGGCCGGAACATATAGATGCATCGTGTGCGAGATGCCGCTCTTCGCTTCAGAGACCAAGTTCGAATCTGGCTCGGGTTGGCCCTCGTTCTTTCAGGCTCTGGATCCGAGTAGGGTCACGTTGATTGAAGACCGTAGCCACGGGATGTCTCGTACCGAAGCGGTATGCGCTCACTGTGGAGCGCACCTAGGACACTTGTTTAACGATGGCCCTCGGCCAACAGGGCAGCGATTCTGCATGAACTCTGCTTCGCTAGATTTTGTCTCTGAGCCGACCTAGCTACGAACCCATGCTGGCCAGTTCTGCTGGCCTGTTCTGCTGGCCTGTACTGCTGGCCTGAACAGAGTCAGCCCGTTAGGAGCTGACGGTTTGCCCCTCTGCGTGCTTGCGCTTTCCTGGGGTGAACCGAATCGGGATGTGCTTAACGCCGCCAATGAAGTTGGACCGCAGTCGCTCAATATCGCCATCGAATTCGATCTGCTCCATCCGGGAGACGATCTCATGGAAAATCAGCCGAAGTTCCATGCGCGCCAAGTTCGTTCCTAAACAAAAGTGAGCCCCGCCGCCACCAAAGGCGATGTGTTCGTTCGGCGTACGCTCAATGTCGAACACAAACGGGTTATCAAACACTTCCTCATCTCGATTTGCCGAGATATGCCACATCACCACTTTGTCACCGGTCTTGATCTGCTTGCCGCGCAGTTCGAGGTCTTTCATTGCAGTCCGACGGAAGTGCAGCACGGGAGTGGCCCAGCGAAGCACCTCTTCGACGGCACCGTCGATGTATTTATCGGGGTCGCTCCGCAGCTTGGCAAGCTCTGCTGGGTTCTCCATGAGCGCAATCATTCCGTGCGCTGTTGCATTACGAGTTGTCTCATTACCTGCCACGGCTAGTAGCAGAATGAAGAGTTCGAACTCTTCTTGAGTCAGTCGATCGCCATTAATCTCTGCGTTGATCAGCTTGGTTACAACGTCCTCACGCGGGTCATCTCGGCGTGCCTCTCCCAAGCTAGCTGCGTACATGTACAACTCAGCTGCGGCCATTGTGGCCTCATCAGGATTCTCACTCTGATACTCAGGGTCGTCTGCGCCCACCATGCGGTTTGACCAGTCAAAGAGCAGGTGACGATCCTCGTCCGGAACACCCATGATCTCGGCTATCGCCTGCAGGGGCAGCTCGGCTGCTAGGTCAGTCACAAAATCACAACTGCCGTCCTCGATGATCTGATCAACAATGAGTTCAGTTCGAAAGCGAAGGTGCTGCTCAATCAAAGAGATCATGCGAGGAGTAAATCCCTTGTTCACCAGAAGGCGATACCGAGTATGCCGAGGTGGATCGGTCATCAACATGATTTTGCCTCGCATATCGAAGCCCGCTTCAACATCATCAAACTCCATGATGTTTACTCCGTTGGCTTCTGAGCTAAATCCTTCAGCATCACGGTTAATGATTTTTAGATCGGCATGTTTAGTAATGGACCAAAAACCCGGTCCAGTTTTTTCTTCAGTCCAATGAACCGGATCTTCTTGGCGCAGCTTCACGAACAGGTCATGGTGCTCCATGCGTTGGAAAGCTTCGGGGTCTGTCAGTGCGCTGTCATCGATCTGCATACTGCGAACGATAACGCGTTCTAGTTTTGAAGGGGTAATGCCAGAGAGTCTCTGCGCATCGCTAGAAGCGCGTAGATTCCCGTCATGCATTTACCTGCTGCGGTTCTTTGGGATCTTGATGGCACCCTGGTCGACTCAGAGCCGTATTGGGCTAAGGCCGAGCAGAGGCTCGCACAGAGACATGGCTTTGAATGGACCGAGGCGGATGAGATCTCTTTGGTGGGTTATGCCCTTCCCGATTCTGGTGCGGTTCTTCAGAGCCGAGGCATTGACCTATCAGTTGAGGAAATTGTTGAGTTCATGGTGCAGAGCGTTGCTGCAGATATCGAGTCGGCTGTTCCGTGGCAGCCGGGCGCTCTGTCGCTTTTGAGGTCTTTGAGAGATGCCCAAGTGCCGTGTGCGCTCGTGACAATGTCCTATCAGGCAATTGCGGACCAGATTGTTGCGAGCGCCCCAACCGGAACATTTCAAGTGGTGGTGAGCGGAGACAACGTCACCCAGGGCAAACCTCACCCAGAGCCGTATCTGCTGAGCGCAGAGCGGCTCGGGATTGAGATTGCACAATCGGTTGCTATTGAGGACTCTTTGACCGGGCTTGCCTCTGCTCACAGTGCTGGAGCGCAGGTGCTCGCCGTTCAGCGAAAGGTTCAGATTCCTGTTGCTAAAGGCCGCAGCCGTGTGGCCGAGTTGGTATCGCTCACCGTTGATGACCTCTCGCAGATTGCTGCAGGCACGGTCATTGATCGACTAGTCAGTCTTGACAACTAGCTAGATATCTTTCGCTGCATGTGGATCTTTAGAGATGACTAAAACCGCTCGACTCTTCCTTGGTCATCGACACAGAGATGGGGTGGCGGTCAAAGTGCGCAACAGCGTCAGCGAAGTCTGACAAAAGAGTTCCGACAAGTTCACGGCCAAGATCTTGGCGAATCAGAACACGCTGCACTGCTACCTCGCTGAGTTCACCCGTCAGCGGGTATGCAGGCACTTGCCAACCTCGAAGGCGCAGGCGATCTGCAATGTCATACAGCGTGTACCCCGGGTCTGCCCCGTCAATCAGCTTCCAGGTCACCGCAGGAATTCCAAGTAAAGGATCTCCCGAAGACAGCAACTCAAACGGGCCGAGCTTGACGAGTTCATCAGCAATAACGGCGCAGTTGTCATACGAGGCTTGATGCACTCGCTGGTACCCCTGCCTGCCTAGCCTCAAAAAGTCGTAGTACTGGGCGGCAATCTGCCCCGCCGGCCGAGAGAAATTAATCTGGAATACCGGCATATCGCCACCTAAATACGTGACGTGGAAAATCAAATCCTCGGGAAGTTCTTGGATGTCTCTCCACACCACCCAGCCCACGCCGAGCGGCGCCAGACCAAACTTGTGCCCCGAAGTACTAATCGACTTAACCCGCGGAAGACGAAAGTCCCAAACCAAATCAGGCGCACAGAACGGTGCTAGGAACGCTCCACTCGCACCATCAACGTGAATATCAATATCAAGACCGGTCTTTGCCTGCAGAGCGTCAAGTGCCTCGGAGATGAGCTGAACCGGCTCATAGACACCCGTGAAGGTGACCCCAAAAGTTGGCATCACCATGATGGTGTTTTCGTCGACAAGCTCAAGCATCTGTTCGACATCCATACAGTAGTTACCCGTCGACATTCCGATTTCGCGGATCTCGATATCCCAGTACTTCGCAAACTTATGCCACACCACTTGCACCGGACCGCACACCATGTTCGGCGAATCCGTGGATTTCCCTTCGGCCTTTCGTCGATTTCGCCACCGCCACTTAGCGGCCATACCAGCAAGCATGCATGCCTCTGAAGAACCGATCCCCGAGGTGCCAATGGTGTTTTCTGCATCAGGGGCGTTCCACAGATCGGCCAACATATGGACGCAACGGCTCTCAAGTTCGGCAGCTTGGGGATATTCGTCCTTGTCGATCAGATTTTTATCTATACACATGTCCATCAGTGCATGAACCTGCGGCTCTTCCCAAGTCTGACAAAAAGTAGCTAAATTCAGTCGGGAATTACCGTCAAGCATGAGCTCGTCGTGAACAGCTTGATAGGCCTCCTCTGGAGGGAGTTCCTCTTTTGGGAACTTGTACTTTGGAGTGAGCTGAGACAGCCCCTTCCGAGAGAACAGCGGATCATCTGCATGACCTTGAATCGAACGCTTCTCATGCAAGCTCACTGCAACATCTCCTTGGGTAGATTCAGCTATCTTGACACGCAGTGAATGGCAACTTCGCCACTGCGCCACTGCGCCACTGAACTCAGCATACGTACGGCCGCTCTAAAGAAACGAGGATCACGTGACCGAAGCAGTGCACCGAGGTGCCGAAGAACTTCCCTTTGTAGAGATCGGCGGCGGCAACAAACTTAAAGTGATTCAGGTTGATTACGGCCAAGGTTTGTGGATTGTCGAGAACATTTTCCAGAAGAACTATGCGATACAAACTCACCGGCATACGGGTCCTGTGTTTGGCTACACCACCAGCGGTGCTTGGAAGTATCAGGAGTATGAGTACGTGAACCGCGCCGGGTCGTTTCTCTATGAGTCAGCGGGTTCGCAGCACCGGTTGGAATGCATAGAGGACAATACGCATGTCTGGTTCCAGATGTATGGAGCAAATCTCAACCTAGATGCCGAAGGAAATATTGAAAGTGTCTTTGATGGGCCAAGCACGCTCGAGGCCTATTACATGCTGGCCGAGGCCGAAGGTTTTGACCGCCCCAACGTGCTGGTGACGTGACAGTTCCGCCAGCGATTGGGCTGCTCGCAGATCCCAACACATTTGTGAATGGGGTTCCTCATGACCAGATTGCGGCGCTCCGAGCCACTACTCCTGTTGCGTGGCAACCCATGCTTGATGAGCCAGGCTTTTGGGCAATTCTGACCCACGCAGATGTAGTACGCGTCTCTCGTTCCCCCAATCTGTTTTCTGCACGTGAAGGCGGCGTTGTTCTCGAAAACCTTGCGGAGTCGAGTCTTGAAATGATGCGAATGATGCTGCTGGCCATGGATCCGCCTATGCATAACGAGTATCGGCGTCCCCTCTCTGAACCATTCAAGGGAAAAATTATTGCCGGTCTAGAGCCACGTATCACTGAGATCTGTCGGGAACTCATGGCCGATGTAGCTAGCAGTGGCACGGTTGAGTTTGTGCATGAGGTGACCTCTGGATTGCCCACCAAGGTTATGGGGCAACTCATGGGCCTACCCGAAGAAGACTGGGAGCTTTTACATGCTCTCGCCGAACGTCAAACCTCTGCCTCCGACCCAGAAATAGTTGGCGATGAGCCTGATTACTCCGCATCTATAGACATGGCGATGTACGCCATTGAGTTTGCCGCAATGAGAAGGTCGCAGCCACCCCGTGAGGATCTCACCACTCTGATCCTTGATGGTGAGTTTGGTGGACAGCCGATGAGTGATGTGGATTTTGGCAGCTTCTTTGTTCAGATCGTCACTGCTGGAAATGACACCACAAAGTCAATGCTGTCTTCGGGGCTATGGGCCTTGCTGCAGCATCCTGAGCAGATGCAAGAACTTCGAGAAAATCCAACACTCATTCCGGGTGCCGTCGAAGAAATCCTGCGGTGGGTAAACCCGTTGCATTACTTCCGTCGCACAGCTACAGAAGACACCGAAATAGGTGGAGTCCACATTCAACAGGGCGACAAAGTCGTGATGTATTACACCTCAGCCAATCGCGATGAATCAGTTTTTGATGAACCCCACAAGTTCAATATCCATCGCAACCCAAACCCTCATTTGTCCTTTGGCATTGCCGAACACTTTTGCCTAGGAGTTCACCTTGCACGGCTTGAGGGTCGTGTGTTCTTTACTGAACTGCTACGCAGCTTTGCCAAGATTGAACTCGCTGCCGAGCCAACAAGGATTCGGTCGAATCTCAATAACAGTTTCAAGAAACTGCCGGTCCGTCTGCTTGAATTTCAGCGCTGAGGCCGAAGAAAAAAGTACTGGCAGTAACCTGTACTGTTGCGAAGGGAGAACCTATGGCCTCAAAGTCCAAAACTAGTGCTGCCATGGCAACCGCCTTAGCTGCTGCTACTGCTCAAGCAGTTCGGATGTTGCAAGATCCAGAGATTCGAGCTCAATTACTTGCTACGAGCACCGAGTTTGCTGCTCGGGTACGCGACTGGAATGAGGATCGAAAAGCTCCAAGTGCTTCTTATTCCTCTGACTTACCGGCACACTCCCTAGAGCAGGGTTCTAGCTCAGTTCTTCCAGCAGTTGGTCATGAGCGCCTTGAGCGGCGAGTAGAGAGACTGACCGCCACACTCGACATGCTGCGACCAGAAACAGGAGCATCGGGAGCGGCATTTCTTGACACGGTGTATCAAGCGCTCAATCAAACCCAGCTGTCGCTCGCTGTTGCCAAAAACCTGCCGCTCGTAAAGCGCAAGAAGGCTCAGCGTGAGATCAACAAGAGGCTGAGCGAACTTGAAAATGCAGTGATGGCCGCCGCTTTAGGCAACTCGGCTCGCTAGCCGAGGGCAACTCAGCTGATGAAGAACTCAAATCGCGTCATGGCTTTGCAACCATCGCAGTGAGAACCACCCGGGCAAGGTGGGTAGCCAAAAAGTGGCAGTTCGATACAAAAGAGCAGCGGGTAAAGCAACCGCTGCCGGAACACCAATAGCACTCAACCCAGCCACCAAAGCGGCCTCTACTGCACCAATTCCGCCTGGAGTAGGTGCGACTGAACCCACCAAGCCAGCGCCGAGGTACACCACAACTGCCCCGGCGAGAGGTATCTCATCACCATAGGCACGAACAGCCACATACAGAGTTACTGCATAAGCAAGAGTTGTGAGCAGGCTTGCGGCTACTCCTTGCAGTAGGCGCTTTGGTTCTCTGGCTACATCTAGTACTCGAGGCCCAGTGGACTCCCAGATGGGACGCATCCTTGCAAGAATGAGCCGACGAGTAGCAGGTATCAGAAACGCAAAGACTGCGATCAGAATGGCACCTGCCGCAACAAGAAGCGCTCCAGAAGATGGCGCCTTCAGGTCAAGCTGTGTTGCTTCA
>JBBDMQ010000323.1:0-14077 GCA_040878245.1 Microthrixaceae bacterium | reverse complement strand
ACCCAGGATCTAATGCTGTGCTTGTGAGTAGCAACTCGCTTCTCAGGTTTGCGATCACCACAGTCAGGGTTTTTCGCGCTGAGGCATCTGAAATCTCGCTCAAACTTCGCAATTCCTGCTGGTAGACCTCGAGCAGATAAGGAAGCAACACTTGCTGCATTGCTACTAGCTGATCTTGCCCGGGCTCAGTAGAGGCAATGAGATCTAGAAAAAGCTCAAACTGAAGATCGGGGGGTCGTACCAAATCCTCGGGGGTAACAACTGCAAGTACCGGCAGGCGCTCGAATAACAGCTCGCTCTGCCAGCGGTGCTGTGAAGACCTCGCATTCAGTTCTACCTTTCGAAACGGATCAGGCTCCGTGGCAACCCAAGCACCCAGAATCGAACTCACCTTGGCCTCCACCCACACAAAGGCACCAAGTTGCTCAGCTGTTGCTAAGAGCCCAGTCCAGGGCAGGGTTGTTTGAGTCATATTGAGGAGCTCCGTTGAAAGAGGGTAGGAGGATTGGGAAGACTTATATGCGCAACACACAAGACATTCAAAAGACTGCGAAACTGATCTTTAGTCAGAGGAATTGTCGCCCAACCCTGGCGCATATGCATTTGTAATCGGAATTCTTCTATCCCGCCCGAAAGCTTTCTCTGAGATCCGTATACCCGGAGGAGATTGACGGCGCTTGTACTCAGCCCGATCAATCAGGCCCACTATCTTTGCGACAAGTTCTGGGTCATAGCCAAGCGACGCAAGTTCCGCTGTGCTCAGGTCTGCATCAACGTAGCCCTGAATAATTGGGTCAAGTACCTCATATGGGGGAAGGCTTTGGTCGTCACGCTGATCAGGACGAAGCTCTGCAGATGGCGCTTTGGTGAGCACCGATTGCGGAATCAGGTCAAGAGATTGTTGAGCGTTTCTCCAATGACAGAGTTCGTACACCAATAGCTTGGGAACATCTTTGATAACTGCAAGGCCCCCCGCAGTATCCCCGTACAAGGTGGAATAACCAACAGCAGTTTCGCTCTTATTGCCCGTCGTAAGAACCATCCAACCAAACTTGTTGGAGAGAGCCATCAGGAGCAGGCCACGGATTCGTGACTGAAGATTCTCCTCAGTCAGATCGGGCTCTCGGCCATTAAAGGAGGGCTCCAGAAGATCTATGAGCGCAAGGTGTGCAGCCTCAATGGGAATAGTTCGATGATCTATCCCTAGGTTCAGAGCGAGTAGCTCAGCATCGCTCAAGGAATGCTCACTTGAATACCGAGATGGCATGAGCACCCCGTGTACTGAATCTGCACCAAGTGCATCAGTGGCAATCGCAGCAACAATCGAGGAGTCAACCCCACCAGATAGCCCAATCACGACCTCTGAAAATCCATTTTTCGTCACATAGTCATGCAACCCAAGAACAAGCGCTTTCCACACTTCAGCCGGAGTAGCGTCAATATTTTCTAGCGCCTTCACGCTGTTGCTGCGCTGTGTTGGGGCACCAGCAGATTGATCTACCGCAGATTGTTCTACCGCAGAGCGTTGCGAAGCACTCACAAAAGTCACCGACAAACTATCTGCCGGCACACGCTTGAGATCAGCCTCGGGAGTAGGCAGATCAACTATTGAACAAGCCGGTTCAAATCGCGGTAGCCGCTCAACAATTACGCCGCCAGCCGATATAACGACCGAGCCACCATCAAAGACCAGCTCGTCTTGTCCACCCAACAAATTGAGATATGCAATTGGGATACCCGACTCAAGCGAGCGGCGAGTCAGCATCTGTTCTCGGACCTGCTGCTTACCGATATGAAACGGGGATGCGTTGATGTTTACTGCAAGCTGCGCACCGCCCCGGGCAGCAGACTGAATGGGGCCGTTGTCAACCCAGACGTCTTCGCATACGGTGACCGAGACCGTCACTCCGCCAATTTCATAAAGGTTTTGCTGAGCCGAGCCGGAGTTGAAGTAGCGCTTCTCGTCAAACACCCCATAATTCGGAAGGGCCTGCTTGCGATAACTGCCAACTATCTGGCCGGCATGCACCACGGCCGCAGAGTTAAAGAGTTGCTGAGCATCGCTTTCAACCCACCCCACAATTGCTGCGCAGTGCCCATTGACGCTCACCGCAAACTTCTGAAGCGCCTCGTACACCGCTTCGATGAACCCAGGCTTCAGAAGCAAATCCTCGGGTGGGTACCCGCAAACTGCCAACTCTGGGAACAGCGCTATATCGGCACCTGCGGCTTCTGCTACTGAATAGGACTCGCTGAGCGCAGCCATGTTTCCTGCCAAGTCCCCAACCCGAAGATTGAGTTGGCACATGGCCACGCGCAGCGTGCTAGACCCATTCATACTGTCCCATTCATACTATGAGATCAGAGCGGAGTAAGCGCAGAGCAAACCGTATTGGTAATCAAGCGTGCAACAACATACGGATCGATGTTTGCGTTCGGGCGACGATCCTCAATGTAACCCTTTTGATCTTGAGCAACCTGCCAAGGAATGCGAATTGAAGCTCCACGATCCGAAACTCCGTAGCGGAACTGCGAGAAGTGCGCAGTCTCATGAGAACCCGTCAGACGGTCTTCAATTCCGTGTCCGTAGCCAGCAAGGTGTTCTTCAACTTTGCCTGGGCCTCCGAGCGACTCACACGCAGCAATAATTGCGTCGTACTCTTCGCGCATCCGGTTGGTAGAGAAGTTTGTATGACAGCCTGCACCGTTCCAGTCACCCTTGATTGGCTTGGCAGAGATTGAGGCATTTACCCCATAATCCTCGGCCACTCGGTACAACAGGTAACGAGACATCCAGAGCTGGTCTGACACCTCAAGTGGTCCAAGAGGTCCAACCTGATATTCCCACTGACCGAGCATGACCTCGGCGTTTGTTCCAGCAATTCCTAGTCCGGCCTCGAGGCAAGCATCAGTATGAGCCTCGACAATCTCTCGGCCAGAGATCTCTACCGCTCCAACTCCGCAGTAGTACGGACCCTGTGGCGCTGGGTAGTAGTAACCCTCAATCGGCCATCCCAACGGACGTCCTTCTTTGAAGAAGGTGTACTCCTGCTCGATACCAAACCATGGCTCCTGATCAGCAAATTTTTCTGCAACCGGAACCAGCGAAGCGCGAGTATTCGTGGAATGTGGTTCGAAGGTCTCGGGGAGAAGGACTTCGGTCAGCACCAAGACATCTCCGGGGCCACGAAGCGGATCAGGGCAGGTGAAGACTGGGCTCAGCACACAATCCGAGCTCGCTCCTTCAGCCTGATTTGTTGATGATCCGTCAAAGCCCCAGATGCCGGGCTCTTTGCCATCTTCAATGATCTTGGTCTTGGAGCGCATATTTGGAACTGGTTCAGTTCCATCGATCCAGATGTATTCAGCGCGATATGGCACGGTGTCACCCTTTTACGTCTCGTGACCAGCATCCACGGTGAACGCTGGTGAGTCAAAGTTACAACTCAACTAATAAAGCAGAAAAACCGTCCCGCAGCGCAATTTCAGTCTCGTTACCCAATTGTGAACTGCGTGTTAACTCCTACTTCTCACTTGCTTCTAGCCACCGAGATGACACACTTTAGAAACTATGGATAACCAGCAGGACTACGTTTTACGCACAGTTGAGGAACGAAGAGTGCGATTAGTGCGCCTGTGGTTCACCGATGTGCTCGGCCAAATCAAGTCGGTTGCAATCTCTCCAGTTGAGCTTGACGCAGCGTTTGAAGAGGGAGTGCAGTTCGACGGTTCGGCAATCGACGGCTTTAGTCGGGTGCAAGAAAGTGATGTGCTGGCTTTCCCTGATCCCAACTCGTTTCAGCTTATGCCCGGAACAGACGGCGAGGAGCTCACGGCCCGAGTCTTCTGCGATATAGCCAACCTTGATGGCACTCCATTTGAAGGAGATCCACGACAGGTTCTGAAGCGCAACTTGGCCACTGCCGCAGAGCAGGGTTATCAGTTCATGGCTGCTCCCGAGGTTGAATTCTTCTACTTCAAAAGTGACGATGCCAGCCAACCGCTGCAGCCGTTAGACAACGCAAGCTATTTCGACCTCACCACCTACGACGAGTGCTCAGATATTCGTCGACGAACTATCCAACGACTCGAAGCAACTGGTATTCCCGTGGAGTATTCCTTCCATGAGGATGCTCCCTCGCAACATGAGATTGACCTTCGTTATACCGACGGTTTAGCAATGGCCGACAACATCATGGCCCTGCGCATGATTGTTCGAGAGGTGGCTATGGCTTCTGGTGTGCATGCAACATTTATGCCGAAACCTATGGAGGGTGTTCAGGGCTCAGGCATGCATACGCACCTGTCACTTTGGCAAGGGGACGACAACGCTTTCTTCAGCGCCGAGGATGAGTTCGGCCTGTCACCAACTGCAAAAGCCTTTATCGCCGGTTTACTCAAACATGCTGCCGAAATCACTGCAGTCACCAACCAACTCATCAACTCCTATAAGCGACTCGTTGCGGGCTATGAAGCGCCAGTTCATATCTCTTGGGCTCGCAACAACAGGTCTGCTCTGGTTCGGGTTCCCGTACCGAAGCGTGGCAAAGAAGCACAAGGAACTCGCCTTGAATATCGGGCACTTGACCCGGCAGTCAACCCTTACTTGGCTTTCTCTGTACTTCTTGCTGCGGGGCTCAAGGGTATTCAAGAAGGCTACGAACTTCCCGATGAATCGGCGATCAACCTCTTCAAGTCTTCCGAGGCTGAACGACGGGTGACCGATGAGGGATTGCTTCCTACCAACTTATCTACTGCCTTAGATGTCATGGAAAAATCTGAACTGGTGCACGAAGCTTTGGGCGAACACATCTTTGAGTGGTTCTTGCGCAATAAGCGTGCGGAATGGGCAGAGTACCGAACCCATGTGAGTAGCTACGAACTCCAGCGCTACTTGAAGTTCTGGTAGGTCATTTATGCAACCACTTTTAGTTTGGCCAGATCCCCCACCTGCCGACTTAGTTCGTGTGCTCGATATGGCAGGACTCAGTTGGACAGCAGTGGCCGACGAGAACGCTGCCCGCGCCGGAGTTTGGTCCGGCGCAGTTGTTGTTGCAGATGAACAGGGTGCCGCAGCCTTCACCATGGCTCGATCATTACGGCGTGGCGACATTGGAGTAGCGCCTCTACTGCTGCTGATCCGCGGTACGCAGCTTGCAGAGCTTGACGGTCGCCATGACACCTTTGACGATTTCTGTATAACCCCATTTCACCCTGCCGAGATTGAGGCGCGTCTACGTCACCTGCTGGCCTCTGAACCAGGCCTCGAAACCGGCCCCGAAATTGTGCAATACGAGTCCTTGCTCCTCAACCTCGAGACCTATCAGGCCTCAATCAACAATCGGCCACTTGACCTGACCTATATGGAATATGAACTGCTCAAGTTTTTGTCTTCTAACCCGGGCAGGGTGTTTACCCGTGAAACGCTGCTGTCCCGTGTTTGGGGATATGAGTATTACGGTGGTGCGCGCACGGTAGACGTTCACATCCGACGTCTGCGCGCAAAGCTTGGTGAAGAGTTTGCGGGGCTGATTCAAACTGTGCGCTCAGTGGGCTACAAGTTTGGCGAATCCCGCTGGTCCGTCTAGCAGGGCCAGTCAACCTGAGTTTATTTATTGAGCTCAATCAGTTCGCTGCCCTCGTTCATGTACTCACCCTCTTTGGTGAGCGAGTGACCAAGCACCACCGACAGAACTGCGCCAATCACAAAAAACGAGATTGGAAGCGCAATCAACAGGGTCACAACAATCAGGATCGGTCCGAACATGACCAAAGTCTGCCTCAGCTTGGCATGAACTGCCAAGCACTCAGTTTCCGGTGTAGGCCCAAGCTTCGATTTCGACGAGCGCCCCGAAGGGTAGGCCTGCAACCTCGATTGCCGAGCGAGCGGGTCTGTGCTGGCCAAAGAAAGCTGCATAGGCCTCATTGAGTTCGACATAATCCGCCATGTCGACCAGGAAGACCGTGGTCTTAGCTATCTGGTCAATGGATAAATCATGGGACCGAACAAGCAGGTCAAGATTGATGAATAGTTGCTGGAGTTGAGCAGTAAAACCCTCGGGGAGACCATCAGGGGTAATGCCGAGTTGCCCAGAGATGCAACTCCAGTCTCCGGCATGAAACACGGGCGAATACGGTGGTCCAGACATCTCCTCAGCCTAGTCAGTGAGAACTATCTGAGATGCCACCGCGTTTTGATGGCAGAACTCGGCAGTTGAACTGTGACTGCTGTTGGTGGAGCGGTACCTTTGCAGATTGTGCAGGACTTCTTTGCAAATACGCCCTCTAGTCAAAATCAGACCAGTCAAAATCAGCCCAGTCTGAAAATGCCAGCTCTCCTTGCCCGGCGAAGATTGCTTCTGGGCGGTCTAGGTGGGGTTGGCTTGGTTGCCGGGGCAGCACTTAGCTCTTCTTGCAGCAGCGGCGCGACTGATACCACTTCAGAGGGGATCAACCCCGGACCAAAGGAAACGCTGACAGCGCTGTTTCCAAGAGACATTGCGTATCTTGCATCTGGTGTTCCATCTCGGCTGGTGTACACGCTGACTGACGCAGAGGGTGTTCCTGCATTCGAACTTCCGGGACCGATGACTTTTTCGGTGGAGCGAGATGGCGTGGCTCTGGGGAGCCCGATAAAAGTTGCACCGAGAAGCGATGGAGTGCCACGACCCTACTTGCCGCTGTATTTCACTTTTCCTGCGCCTGGTTTGTATGACATCTTTGCAACTCGCGGCTCAACACGCCTCAACAGTCAAGTGATTGTGTCTCCTGCAACAGAGGTACAAAGCCCTCAGGTCAATAGCCCATTGCCCCCCGCAAACACTCCGACCACTACAGCTTCTTACGATGTAGATCCGATCTGTACGCAAGTACCGCAATGCCCGTTCCATGAATTCGACCTTCCCACTGCCCTCGGAACCGGCCGTCCCATCGTGGTGCTCTTGGCCACACCGGCCTATTGCCAAACAGCAGCATGCGGCCCCATCCTTGATCTTCTCGTCGAGGAATCCGCTGCTCTGCCAGAGAATGTGATTGTGATTCACTCCGAGGTTTACCAGAACCCAAAAACGGTTCGTGAACTGAGTGATGCAGAGTTAGCCCCACTGCCTCTGGCCTATAAACTGGGGTTTGAGCCAAGTCTGTTTGTGACCAACTCGGCCAATGTCATCCAAGTTCGTGGAGACATAGCAGTTGACCGTGGCGAGATGGCCGAAATGCTGGCGCTCGCAAAGTGACCTGAGCTCTATGAGTTCTGTTAGCTGAAGGACTGACCGCAGCCGCAGGTGCGCTCTGCATTGGGGTTCGTGATAGCAAAACCCGACTGATCAAGGCCGTCTTTATAGTCGAGCGTCGCACCTGTCAGGAGTTGCGCGCTTGATGGGTCGACAATGACTCGCACGCCGCCCTTTTCAACAGTCAAGTCGTCGCTTGCCACGTCGCTGTCAAAGAACATCTCGTATGAGAAGCCCGAGCATCCACCGGGGCGAACCGCAACGCGAAGCGCAAGTGCGTCATCACCTTCGGCAGTAATGAGCTGCTTAACTTTGTCTGCTGCAGTATCGGTCAAGGTGATCACGGCGTAGTCCTTTACAGTCTTGAGCGCTGAGTGCGTCTACTGATGCTTGTCAATGCATCATTCTACCGGAGTTTGCCGAGTAAAAGATAGCCACCCCTGCTGATACCCCGGACCACTTCTCACAGATCGTGACGTAAAACTGCCCTACGATGCAGGTCTAAACACATCCGCAACTACCTGACTAAGGAAAATAGATGTCTGAGAACACCACCTATATTGCCTATGCCGCCGCTTACGACGACCCAGAGATGGCAGTTGCAGACTTTGTCACTCTCAAAGAGGCCGGCCTTCGTCACATCACCGCTGCCCTAGTGCGAAAAGATGAAAAAGGCAGGGTTCACGTTCACGAAAAGACCTATGCAGGCAAAGCAGCCGGAACAGCAGGCATTATCGGTGGCGCCGCACTTGGTGTGATCTTTCCTCCCGCTGGAGCTGCAATTATTGCTGACGCCGTCATTGGTGGCGCTGTACTTGGCAGTATCGGACACTTTGCGGGCGGACTCTCTCGTCACAACCTGAAAGAGCTCGGTAATCTTCTGGATGAAGGCCAAGCTGCTGTGGTGGCAATTGCAGAAGATGCCGTCAGCACCGACATCAATAAAGCACTTTCGCATGCCACGAAGAAGGCCAACCATGCACTTGATAAGGGCGATGTCGACGGGGCTGTGGAAGAAATCGAAAAAGGTCTGAATAAGGCTGTCGATGCGGTAGCAAAGGACCTGTCCTAGAACTCTGTTCTGTAGGCAACTTTTGCGGTTTCGGTGGTTTAACTCTTGTCGATGAATCGCACCTGACAGGGGTGACGATGGGCAAGATCATGAAAGCTGCCCAACTTTGTTCCATCCACTTCATCTGCAAACCCTTCGAGCATGCCTCGGTGGAGTGAACAGATCAGCTCAGGGTTGCTCTCCGCAAGGTCGGAAAACGGACAATGTGAAAACGCAATCGTTGAGCATTCCCCATCATCAATTCGCGCTGGGTCAAAGCCCAGTTCATCAAGCATTGCCTCGGCCGCGTCAGTACAGGGCAACTCGGGGTCTACACGACGATGTGCTAGGCGGCGGCCTTCTTCTCGACCAGCTTTAGCTGCATCTTCGCCCCCAATTTTTGCAACTCTTGCTAGGGACATCAGCATGCGAGCCACCATCGGATAGACAGGAGGTTCGAGTCCAAGCGACGGAGAGTTGGGGGCAATGTTGTAGAGCGTCTGAGGGCGACCTACCGACCCGTTGCTATCTGGCCGAGACTCAAGTAGCCCAACATCTCTCATGCGTTCCAAATGCGGTCGCACTGTATTTATATGAAGCGCTAACGACTGTGCAATCGAAGCAGTTGAGAGCGGTCGAGGTGATCTAGCTAGCTCAAGGTAAATGGCGTACCGCGTGTTATCGCCAAGAGTCTTCAGAAGGTCAAGGCGGCGCTGAATGAGTGGCACTCTTGAGATGCTAGTCATACCGGTCGAACTCAGACGGCCGTTGCAAGTAAAATAGAAATATGTCCTCGCACAACACTGAGCCTTTGGGTGCCCTTCCAACAGAGGAAGAAATAATGGGGCTGCTGAGCGGGGTGATTGACCCAGAACTTGGCTCGAACATTGTTGAACTAGGTATGGCCAAAGGGGCGCGGATTGATCCCGATGGATTAGTGCACGTTGGTATTGCTCTCACCACAAGCGGTTGCCCGCTTCGCGCTCAGATTCAAAAAGATGTTCGGGCCCGCGTTGGCAGCCTGCCAGGAGTGAAGCGAGTTCGGATTGATTGGACTGAACTCACCCAAGAAGAAAAAGCCACTGCCATGGCTCGGGCTCGCAAAAACATTGCTGAGCGGCCCGAACAAACCGCTCTGCCTGCCACAACCAAAGTAATCATGGTGGCTTCTGGCAAGGGCGGGGTCGGCAAGTCCTCCGTCACCGTGAACTTGGCTGCGGCGCTAGCTGCCGAGGGTTTCACCGTTGGCGTGATGGATGCAGATATCTGGGGGTTCTCCGTTCCCCGAATGCTCGGAATAGACAGCAGGCTTTCGGGCAACACCGAAAATGGCAAGATCACGCCGAACGAATTAGCCATCGGCAGCGGTCTCATACGAGTTGTCTCGATGGGATTCTTGGTCGAGGAAGAGGGCTCTGCGTTGATGTGGCGAGGCTTGATGCTTAACCGAGCTGTTCAGCACTTCTTAGAGGACGTGACCTGGGGAGAACTTGATTATCTGCTTATTGATATGCCCCCTGGAACCGGCGACGTGCAAATGGGTCTGGCCAAACTCTTGCCCCGTTCGGAAATGATCGTGGTGACTACCCCGTCGCTGACGGCACAGATGGTGGCAATCCGGGTGGTTGACATGGGGCGTAAGAATTACCTGCGCATCGCTGGTGTCATTGAGAACATGTCGGTCTATGTGGACGATACGGGCAAGGAGCATCACCTGTTTGGGACCGGCGGCGGTGAGAGGCTGGCAGCCGAGGCCGGTGTCCCGTTGTTAGGGCGAATTCCGATTGAGCCAGCAGTAGCAGCAGGTGGGGACCACGGACATCCAATCTCACTTGGGATTGGTCCAGCTGCAGACGAGTTCCGTCGAATTGCGAAGTCGCTGATCGACGAGATCATCCCCCCAGCAGATTTAGCGAGTTGCTCGGCTCGAATGATGGGAGCCATGGCCGAGGCTCTCGCAGCATCAGACCAGCAGAGCTAGCGAACTTGCAGGTACCGCTCCCAGAGACCTTCAACGGCAGTGGTTGCAGTGATTTTTCCTTCTTGAACTGCAACCTTTAGAGAATCCAGTTCAGATCTCACCTCGGCATAAGCCCTCAGGTCATCACGCAGGCGGTCATCAAGCATTGCGTGCATCCATCGAACTTGTTGAGCACTGCGGCGCAACTTGAATTCTCCTGTTGCACTCATCTTCTCTTTATGGGTGGTGATTTGCTGCCAGAGTTCCTCTAGCCCCTGATTGGCCAACCCCGAGCACAGCAGCACAGGCGGACTCCATGTGGGAGAAGCTGGGTTGAGCAGGTGAAGCGCAGCCCGATAATCCGCAGCAGCTAGCTCAGCTCGCTGCTTGTTATCACCATCTGCTTTGTTCACCGCAATCATGTCGGCCATCTCTAAGACGCCTTTTTTGATCCCCTGTAAGTCATCACCGGCACCAGAGATCATGAGCACTAAGAAAAAATCCACCATCTCGGCAACCATCGTTTCTGACTGACCTATACCAACGGTCTCGACGAGCACGATGTCAAAGCCAGCCGCCTCGCAGACAAGGATTGTTTCTCTTGTTGCCCGGGTCACACCTCCTAGCGTGACGCCCGCAGGCGAGGGTCGAATAAATGCTGCGGGGTCAACAGCTAGACGCGACATCCGTGTCTTGTCTCCCAGAATTGACCCACCTGTCCGAGAACTACTCGGGTCAACTGCAAGTACCGCCACCCGATGCCCCAACCCAGTCAGATTTATACCGAACTGATCAATAAAAGTTGACTTGCCAACCCCAGGAACTCCGGTGATTCCAATACGAACTGACCCTCCGCTGTAAGGCAGAAGTCCTTCAATTACTTGTTGTGCCAGTTCGCGATGCTGAAGCTTCGTGCTTTCTAACAGCGTGATGGTCTGCGCAAGACGCGCCGTATCCCTAGCTAGAACTCCGGTGACATATTCAGCAGCAGAATAAGGACTGTTCATCTTGGCTCAGGTTCCGAGGCAATCCCTGAATAATCGAGCTGTTCTGCAAGTTGATCAAGCAGGTCACTCGCCGCTTCGTGAATAACTGTTCCGGGCGGGAAAACTGCAACTGCGCCTGCTGTCAGAAGCTCCTCATAGTCTTGCGGAGGAATGACTCCTCCCACAACGATCATGATGTCAGGACGACCAAGCTCTGTAAGCTCACGTTTTAGCTCTGGAACCAGCGTCAAGTGACCAGCTGCAAGCGATGACGCCCCGACCACATGCACGTCGGCTTCAACAGCCTGTCGAGCTGCCTCGGCTGGTGTCTGAAACAGCGGACCGATATCTACGTCCCAGCCCAGATCAGCAAAGGCAGAGGCAATCACTTTCTGGCCGCGGTCATGGCCATCTTGGCCCATCTTGGCCAACAGGATTCTTGGGCGACGACCGTCGGCAGTTTCGAATGCATCGACTTTGGCTCGAACTTTGTCCACAATGCCTCCTCTGTCTCCTAGTTCACCACGATAAACGCCAGAGATAGAACGGATCTCAGCTCGGTGGCGGCCATAGACCTTTTCGAGCGCATCACTCATCTCACCGACACTTGCCATTGCTCGAGCAGCAATTACTCCTAGTTCCAGCAGGTTGCCATCGCCAGTCGCTGCTGCGTGAGTAAGCGCTTCTAGAGCTGCTTGAGTGCTTGCTTCATCACGTTCCGAGCGAAGCCGCTGCAGTTTGGCAATCTGCCCTGCTCGAACCGCTGAATTGTCGATCTTCAGCACATCAATCTGCTCGTTCACATCAAGGCGATACTTGTTGACTCCAATTACCGGCTGCTGCCCCGAGTCAATCCGAGCCTGAGTGCGTGCCGCAGCCTCTTCAATTCGCAGCTTGGGGATGCCCGCCTCGATGGCTTTTGCCATGCCGCCCGCCTCTTCCACCTCTCGAATATGACCCAGCGCCCGAGCCGCGATCTGTTGAGTCAGTCGTTCTAAGAAGTAGCTACCGCCCCAAGGATCAATGACCTTGGTGGTGTTCGATTCCTGCTGCAGAAACAACTGTGTATTGCGTGCGATCCGCGCCGAGAAGTCAGTTGGCAATGCCAGTGCCTCATCAAGAGCATTGGTATGCAAGCTTTGAGTGTGGCCCTGGGTTGAGGCCATTGCCTCGATGCATGTTCGCACCACGTTGTTGTAAACATCCTGAGCTGTGAGTGACCAACCAGAGGTTTGGGAGTGTGTCCGCAACGAAAGCGACTTGCTATTTTTGGGCTGGAACTTTTCTTGGATCAATTTGGCCCACAGCAATCTTGCTGCGCGCATCTTGGCGATCTCCATATAAAAATTCATGCCCGTTGCCCAGAAAAAGCTGAGTCGCGGTGCGAAAGCGTCCACATCTAGACCTGTATCGCACCCAGCCCGAACATACTCAATGCCATCTGCAATGGTGTACGCCAGTTCAAGATCCAGCGATGCCCCGGCTTCTTGCATGTGATAGCCCGAGATCGAGATGGAGTTGAATCTGGGCATGTTCGTTGAAGTAAACGCAAAAATATCTGAGATAATCCGCATAGACGGCGTGGGCGGATAGATATAGGTATTGCGAACCATGAACTCTTTGAGGATGTCGTTTTGAATGGTGCCAGCGAGTTGATCCTGAGACACGCCCTGCTCTTCGCCCGCCACTATGTATAAGGCCAGAACTGGCAACACGGCACCGTTCATTGTCATCGAAACCGACATCTGATCCAAAGGGATTCCCTCAAACAACACACGCATGTCGTAGATCGAATCGATCGCAACCCCCGCCATTCCAACATCTCCGGCAACACGAGGATTATCTGAGTCGTAGCCGCGGTGTGTCGCAAGGTCGAAAGCAACCGATAGGCCCTTCTGTCCGGCCGCAAGATTGCGCCGGTAAAAAGCATTGGAATCCTCGGCCGTTGAGAAACCGGCATATTGCCGAATCGTCCATGGCTGATTGACGTACATAGTCGGATATGGGCCACGCAGATAGGGGGCCACTCCAGGATATGTTGCAAGGAAATCCAGACCCTCAAGATCAGCCGCGCTATACAGAGTTTTTACTCCAATGCCTTCTGGTGTCTGCCAGACCTGCTCACTTGATTCCGGCTGTTCTTTATCGGCTGCCTGCGCCCATTCGGCTGATGCGCTCGGTGAGGGAGCCACTAGGGGTGTCAGTGCAACGTTTGCAAAGTCGGGCACCTTAAAACTCATTCGCCTGACTCCTTTCTGGCTGTTGTTCGGCTTGCTAATTCCAGGCTGCTCAGGGCTCGATCAAGAACCTCAATCAGGTTGACCCCTACATGAATAAATTCGTTGACACCTGCTGCAAGTTCGGCGGTTCGTCGGTCCCCAGGATTACCGGCTAGGTAGACCCTAGACACCCCTGCTGCCGTCAGTCCCTCGGCAAACTCCGCAGCACGGGCGGTGTAAACAGCATCAGAAGAACAGATACAGGCCAGAGCACAACCAGACTGAATCGCATCGTTGACTGCATCTTCTACGTTCTCAAAGCCCCGGCTCTCGCTCAGTTCGCTGCTGATCGCCGCAACCCCGCCAGCCTCAAAAAAGTTCTTTGCAAAAGTTGCTCGAGCGGTATGGACTTCCACCGGTCCTAGATTGACTAAGAATACTTCCGGGCGCTTTCCGGTCAGGGCCAGATAAGCGTCTGACCTATCACGCAACAGCTCGTAGGGCTCCGACCAGCGAACACTTGGCAACGGCGAACAGGTTGTTACAAATGCCGTGTCAACAACTCCGGTATCAGTAGCTGCAAACCTTTCGACTACAGCTGCTCGGAGCGCCACAAGGTCAACAGTTCC
>JBBDMQ010000322.1:0-2548 GCA_040878245.1 Microthrixaceae bacterium | reverse complement strand
AGCGACACGGCCCCCTCTTGAATTCGTGCACCTGCTCCGTCATTTAGGCCAATGACCGGAGCCCCGACCTTGAGCGCAAGATCCATCAGTTTGTGAATCTTTTCGGCGAACACCTCTCCAAGAGCTCCACCAAACACGGTGAAATCCTGACTAAAAATAAACACCTTGCGGCCATCAACGGTGCCCCAACCAGTAATCACCCCATCCCCGTAGGGGCGATCCGCTAACGCATCTCCGGCACGGTGACGAGCAAGCATGTCGAGTTCATGAAATGACCCCTCGTCAAGAAGATATTCAACTCGCTCACGGGCCAACATCTTGCCGCGCTCGTGCTGCCTGGCAACCGATCGCTCTGATCCTGGTTGTACTGCAAGCTCCCGGCGCTTCTGTAGGTCTTCGACCCGCTCTCTCATTGGGTGTTCCATAACGCTGAAAGGTAGCTGCGTCAGGCCACTGCACCCAACCCGAGCCGAATTTCTCTTGTACCGTCAGCGTCATGGCATCTACCGGAACACCTCGGATGTGTGTGTATTGCGCAAGTCAGTTCGGCACCGACCCTGCCTTAGCAAGTAGTGCCAAACAAGTGGGGGAGCTGCTCGTTCGCCATGGAATTGACTTGGTATTTGGTGGCGGGCAGGTCGGCCTGATGGGTGTGGTGGCCGATACAGTTATGGCGGGGGGCGGTCATGTGATCGGTGTGATTCCAAGCAGCATGATGGATCGGGAGATTGGCCACACTGGCATTTCAGAACTGATGGTGGTCGAGGATATGGCGGCAAGAAAGAACGCCATGTTCCAAGCCGCCGATGCATTTCTTACGCTGCCCGGTGGGGTCGGCACGATGGAGGAAATGTTTGAGATGCTCAGTTGGGGCTACTTGCATCTTCATAACAAGCCGATGGGACTACTCAACGTAAACGGTTACTACGACCCATTAATTGACTTCTTAGATCGATCTGTAGATCTGGGTTTGACCTCTACTTCTGCACGGGCCTTACTCGTTGTTGACTCGAAGGCTGAGCGACTCATTGCTCAGCTTCTTCCGGATCGGGTGTAGAACTAAGCAGTGCTGCTCCCCGTGCTGCCGCCGATACGTCCGATGCTGGCTAAGGCTGCAAAGGAACTTCCGGTCGGCGACTTCCTTTACGAACCCAAATGGGACGGTCTGCGCTGTTTGATCTTTCGCAACGCCAGCAGCATTGAATTGCTCGGTCGCAACGAAAAACTGCTGACTGAGTTCTTTCCCGAAGTTGTGGCCGCTTTGAGCGAGCAACTTCAAACGGATTGTGTGCTCGATGCCGAATTACTGATTGCAACAAGGACCGGGTTGGACTTTGATCTACTGAGCCAGCGACTTCTTTCGACCGGCCAGCGAATCACTCAGCTTGCGAACACAACCCCGGCCAGCCTGATGGTTTTTGATGTGTTGGCACTTCAAGAGACTGATTTACGATCAGAGCCGCTCACCGAACGCCGAAGGGTGCTGCTGGAATCCTTCAACCATCTGCAGGGTTTACTTCACCTTACGCCAGCCACCAAAGACAGTGCCGTTGCCCAAGATTGGTACAACCGGTTTAGAGGTTCGGGCTTTGATGGTGTCATGGCAAAACGGCTTGAGGGCCCCTACCTCGAGGACAAGCGTGCGCAGATCAAGGTAAAGCACCACCAAACGGCTGATTGTGTAGTGGCTGGCTATCGGGTGCATCCCGAGGGGGGTGTTGCCTCGTTGCTGCTGGGTTTATACGAGGACTTGACTGAACACGTCTCGAACTCCCTAGGTAGACGCAGCCCCGGACTTCAGCCGGTAGGGATCTGTAGCGGGTTCTCTGCCTCTCAGCGACGCACCCTTGCAGCAGAGATGACCGGCTACGAGGAAGGTGGCCATGCGCTTCACCCTTGGCAGGATCTCACCCAGGCCGTACTACACAGCGGCCCGCAGGGTATTGACGGTCGAGATAAGGCGTGGGCGGCGGCCATTTCTGGTGAATGGGTTCCACTTCGATGCGAACTTGTTGCTGAACTCACCTATGAAAACTTCACCTCCCAACGATTTCGCCAAGCGGCTCGATTTGTTCGCTGGCGGCCAGATAAATCTCCAACGGAGTGTTGCTTTGACCAGGTTCATCACTCAGCACCCGAGGAATATTCTCGCCTATTCCTAGAGGCATAGATCAGTGCAATTAATTTGCGGCTAGCTACGATCGGCAAGAATTTTTTGTACCTTGCGAACAACATTTTCGGCATCAAGGCGACCGCAAAGCTCCTCAAAATCTGCCGTTGGACCAGTCCATTCCCAATTCTCTACTGAACCAACATCTAAATCTGTCACCAATGTGGCAAGCACCTTGAAGAGAGTTGCATTCTCATAATCTGCGCTTAAGGTGGCCGCCAATTTTGGTGCCCCACGAACCCCGGGCACATCCCACTGTCCAACGGCATGTGGGATGTTTTCAAGGTGCTTATATTTGCGCAGCACTGCAGCTGCTGTCTTTGCTCCCAAACCTGCAAGGCCCGGGAACCAGTCTGCGGTATCGCCAACTAGGGCCAG
>JBBDMQ010000321.1:0-2550 GCA_040878245.1 Microthrixaceae bacterium | reverse complement strand
CGATACCCGCTTGAACTTCCTGTGTCGTCATTCCTTGGACTTGGATTGAACTCCAAACTGGCACCATATGATCGCCATGCTGGCCAAGAACCACCGCACCCACTTGGGGCCTTCGCAGGCCAAACTCAAAGGCGAGTTCTCGCCGAAAACGAAGTGTGTCAGAGTGTCCCGCTGCACCAAGAACCCGCTCTGGTGGAAGGTGCTGAGCGAAGATATGCACACCTAGCTCTACTGGATTGGACTGCACAATCACCATTGGCGGTGAGGGCAGCTTGGCAAAGGCCACGGCATACTCTTCAAACATTTTGGCATTGAGCATGCCAAGAGCAAGCCGGTCCACCGGGGCTCCTGGGTCAAGAGAAACCGTGGCACCTGCCATCATCACAACAATTTCTGCGCTGACATCCTCGGGGCGTAGTGCAAGTGCAATTTTCGGAGCCCAATCAGCAAAGGCGTCTTGCAGGTCTGCGCGCAGCCCCCAGAGTTCATGTGCACTTTCTCCACCTTGGTGGCCAACAAGTTGAAGTTCTGAGGTTGGCGGAATTACTCGTCGATCAAGCAACTGCATTGCAACCTGCCTGCCGCAAGCTCCACCGGCACCAACTATTGCTACGTCCACGATCAACCCCTACTTGTCTAGAAAACCTTCACCCGCTGTCTGCTTACCGTCATGCGACAGTATCTAGAGAAAGGCAACGGTGTGTATCATCAGCGGCCATGACTGGCACGGGGTACATCCACGGATTTAGCAACGAAGAGAGCCAACGGCTGTGGGATCAAGCCAGTATTTTAGCTCCCATGGTGTTTGCTGGGCTACCCCTGCCACTGCATGGTTCGCTACTCGAGATTGGCTGCGGAGTAGGTGCCGAACTCGACCAGATTGCGCAACGCTGCCCCGAACTGCAACTCACTGGCATTGACCTGAGTTGGGAAAACCTAGATGCATCTCAGAGCTTTCTCAGCAGATCAGCTGCAAGTTCGGCTCAGGTTGCTCAGGCCACCGCTACTCAGTTGCCGTTCGCAGATCACTCTTTTGATGCGGCCATCACCATCTGGATGCTGGAGCATGTGCCTGATCCCGTTGCAGTGCTTTCGGAAGCTGTACGGGTTCTGCGCCCGGGCGGTGTACTGCTCTGCACCGAGGTTGACAACGCCACATTTGGCTTTGTTCCGGAACTGCCTTCGATAGCTTTGTGGTGGGACATGTTTTGCGCACAGCAAACCGCTGGAGGGGGTAACCCATTTGTGGGTCGTCAACTAAAATTCATAGCTGAGGACATTGGATGTGAAGACATCATCACCGAAGATCTAGCAATTGCGTCTTCGGATATGGATGCAGGCCGGCGAATTGAGCTACTGAACTACTTAGAAGTGTTACTGCTGTCGGGTGCAGCAGCTCTCCAAGAAGCAGCGCATGCGATGGAAAAGCTGAGGGCCGAGTTTAATACAGCCCGAGCTGACCCGACCATAGGTTTCGACTACCACGCTGTGCGTCTGAGTTGCAGAACTCAGCGCATCTGATTGCCCTGTCTACAACTCGGCCCAGGTCGGCGTTCTGCGTTCTTTAAACGCAGCGATTCCCTCTTTGGCTTCTTCGCCGCCAAATAACTGAGCAGACAACTCACTCATAGCCTCTTGTTGAGCATCGAAAGCCAGCAAGACCGGTCCTGACAACAATCTTTTGGTGCTCGCTAGTGCCGCAGGAGAACTGGCACGAAATGAGTCAGTGAATTTCTCTATGGCACCAAGGGGGAACTCTTCAGATGCAGTGATCAGGCCAATGCGTTCAGCATCCTCTGCAGCAAAGCGGTCCCCTGTCAGAAAGTACTTCGACGCTCCTCGACTACTGAGTCGAGGAAGCACAGTCAGCGAAATAATTGCTGCTGCCACACCAAGTCGAACCTCGCTGAGGGCAAAACTCGATGCCGGACTTGCAACAGCAATGTCGCAGGCAGCGACCAAACCCAAGCCTCCACCGCGAACATGTCCGTCGATACAAGCCACAATTGGCTTTGGGCACTCCAAAAAATCGCGCAACAGCACAACGAGTTGTGCCATGTCTGCTCCGGGCCCCGAGCTGCCAGATAAATCTGCGCCCGAACAAAAGGTAGAGGAGGTGTGCTTCAACACCACCGATCGCACCAACGAGTTACTCGCCGCTGCGTGCAAGTGTGCTGCAAGCTCGGTCATCAGTTGAGCAGAGAGAGCGTTGCGGTTTGGCACGGAGTCCAGTGTGATTTCGGCGACGCCGGACTCAACTTGCAGGTGAACGAGCTCGGTCATGTATTGATCCCCCAGAGGCCTCTTACAGTGAAAACTTTTGTTATAAAAACCGTTGCTATAAAAACTGACCGGGAGTGCGACCGCCACCAACAGGGCCGGCAAAAGTTTGTGCAATCCTGAGCCATGTTGATGCCTGGTCGCCATCGGCCACGACATCAAGATCTTTGTAGTGACGACGCTGCGTCACTAATAAACAAAAGTCTAGTGCCGGTCCCGAAATGACTTGTGAGGCACCCTCGGGGCCCCACACCCACTCCGTGTTTCCAT
>JBBDMQ010000320.1:0-2556 GCA_040878245.1 Microthrixaceae bacterium | reverse complement strand
AAACCAAGAAACACGATCAAGACAAGTAGAGGAGCAATAACTAGACCTTCGGTCAGCCTTAAATCACGAAAGCTCTTGTTTGGTTCGGTAACCGGTCCATGGAAGACACGTTGGTAGGCCCACAACAGGTACAACGCCGCCAGAATAACTCCGCTGACTGCCACAACGCTCCACCAGCGAGCGTTGGCAAATGATCCAAGCAAAACTAGGAACTCACCGGGGAACCCATTCAATCCAGGAACCCCGATGCTTGACAGCATTACCAAGGTGAATACACCGGCAAAGATTGGTGCAACTTTTTGCAGCCCCGATAGCTCAGAAATTTTACGAGTGTGACGCCGCTCGTAGATCCAGCCGACCAATAAGAACAAAGCGCCCGTAGAAATACCATGGTTCACCATGATCAAGATGCTGCCCTCTAGCCCCTGTACCGAGAACGAAAATACGCCGAGCACAATGAAACCAAGATGCGCAATTGAGGAATACGCCACAAGGCGTTTCAGGTCTTTCTGCATGGTCGCGCAAATCGCACCGTACAGAATGCCGATCACTCCAAGTGTCATCATCACCGGGGCAGCCCAATGGGATGCCTCTGGGAACAGGTCCAAACCAAAGCGAATAAAACCATAGGTTCCTAGCTTGAGCATGACTGCGGCCAGAATGACAGAACCCGCAGTGGGTGCTTCGGTATGGGCGTCAGGCAACCAAGTGTGAAGCGGGAACAGAGGAACTTTGACGGCGAAAGCAACGGCAAAGGCACAGAAAATCCAGCGGCCTGCTGTTACTGAGATGGCTTGATTTCTTGCAATCTCTACCAGATCGAAAGTGATTGGACCGCCCATCGCACGGGCATTGAGCACAGCGAGGGAGACCAAGCCCACCAGCATGAATGCCGACCCCAACATGGTGTACAAAAAGAATTTCGTTGCAGCGTAAATGCGGTTGCTATGACCCCATAGCCCTATCAAGAAGTACATCGGCACAAGAACTAGCTCAAAAAAGGCAAAGAACAGCACCAAGTCAAGGGAACTAAAGACGCCAATTGACGCCGCCATCAGCACCAGGAGCCAAGCGTAATAAGGCTTGGTATCTCGATCGATCTTTGCGCCAAGAAGAGCTATCGGAAAGATCACTCCGGTCAGCACAATGAGGAATAGCGAGATTCCGTCCACCCCAAAGTGCAGTGAGATTCCAAGATCGCTAATCCACGGTTGGTCAATGACGAACTGATACCCGGAGTCACCTGTTTTGAAGGCGACCAACATAGAAATCGACAAGGCGCCAGTAATGATGCTTGCAATCACTGCAATCTGTTTGTTGAGATCAGGTCTTGAGCGCGGGATGAGCGCAATGATTGCTGCGCCAATCAAGGGCGTCATAATGAGCGCTGGGATCATGGGGAAGTTCCCAACGCCAGTTGCTTTCTCTGCCGCCTCAGATCCGAGCAGCAAAGTAGATGAGTTGAGGAGAGTTCCGATCACAGGTTCATCCTCGTGACAATAAAGGCGAGCAATAGCGCTCCACCGATGCTGATACCGAGCGCATAACTACGCACAAGTCCGGACTGTACGGGACGAAGTTTGTTGCCTAATGCAAGTACTCCCACACCGACGCCGTTCACTGCTCCGTCTACTACGGCGCCATCAAAGTCGGCCACGCCTTGGAAGCCTGCTTCGCCTGGACCAGCAGCCACTCTGGCGTAGGTTTCGTCGATATACCAAGCGTGTGCCAACACCGGACGCTCAATTTTCTCTGGTGCAATTTTGTGCTTGCTATAGACCAAGTAAGCCAAGAGGATTCCAATGCAAGCAACTGCAATTGCCGCGAAAGCCAAGACAACGAGCACTGGTACTGGTGGAAGCTCGTGTTCGTAGACCAAGGTGGGCTCAAGCCATCTCTCGAGATGCTTAAAGTCGGAGCTAAATGGCAAGTTGATTGCACCACCAAGGATTGACAGCACTGAAAGCGCAACTAACGGTGCTGTCATAGTCCAATGCGATTCCTTCGGAGTGTGATCAGGACTGAGCTCATGATGATGATGATCATCATGCGAAGTCCCATGATCACTTGCAGCTACATCGGCAGTTACAAGGTCTGAGGATTCAACATCGGTGAGTTCCTCAGCATTATGTTGATCATCTGTAAGACGCCATTTTTCGCTTCCGAAGAAGGTCATGATGATCACACGCGTCATGTAAAACGCAGTCATCAAAGCCACAATCAGGCCAATTCCCCAGAGCACTGGCCCAGCTGGGCCGGCGTTGAATGCACCCGCTAGCACCTCGTCTTTTGACCAGAAGCCTGCCAGTGGCGGAATACCAGAGATTGCCAACCAACCAATCATGAACGTGGCAAACGTAACGGGCAGATACTTGCGCAGGTTGCCAAACTTGCGCATATCTTGCTCATGGGACATTGACATGATGACCGAACCCGCACCCAAGAACAGCAGGGCCTTGAAGAATGCGTGAGTGACCATATGGAAAATTCCCGCGACATAGGTTTGGGTTCCTACTGCTAAAAACATATAGCCAAGCTGCGAGACTGTTGAATACG
>JBBDMQ010000319.1:0-2556 GCA_040878245.1 Microthrixaceae bacterium | reverse complement strand
TAGGGGGTCCCTCGCAAGACAAAACAATGGGGAGGGTTGGGCTGCGCCGAAGGGAGGGTTGGGCTGAGCCGGATTGGGTTCCTTGCCGGGCGGTAAGATGCGAGCATGATCCGGTTGTACAACACCGCACTTGCAGCGGTAGCCACTTTAGAGACACGCGAAGCCGGAAAAGTGTCGATGTATGTTTGCGGTCCGACTGTCTATGGTCCTCCTCACCTTGGCCATGGTCGGTTCTCGCTGGTGTTTGATATTTTGCGTCGCTATCTGATTTGGGACGGTTTCGATGTCACGTATGTTTCCAATATCACCGACATTGATGACAAGATTTTGCAACGTTCAACTCAAGAGGGCCGCGACTGGAGTGAGCTAGCTCAAGAGTATGAGCAGGTTTGGTACTCGGCCATGGACGCGATTGGTGTTCTCAGACCCGACTTTGACCCGCACGCCACGGCCTATGTCACACAGATGGTGCAGCTCATTGCAGAGCTCATTGAAAAAGATGCGGCATATCTCACTCCAGATGGCATCTACTTGGCCGTAAATCAGGTGGATGGTTACGGGTTGCTAGCTCGCCAATCACTTGATGAGATGATGGCAGGTGGCGGAGATCGCGTCATCGTGGGGGAGGGGCATAAGCGTCACCCCGCTGATTTCGTATTGTGGAAATTTGCCAAGCCGGAGGAGCCCGCTTGGCCCTCGCCTTGGGGGTCTGGTCGGCCTGGGTGGCATACCGAGTGTGTGGTCATGAGCCTTGATCTTCTTGGTGATGGGTTTGACCTACATGGCGGCGGACTGGACTTGGCATTTCCACATCATGAAAATGAACGAGCGCAGGCCGTGGCCATTGGAAGAACATTCGCCCAGCATTGGATGCACAACGGCTTTGTCGAAGTTGGCGGCGAAAAAATGTCGAAATCACTGAATAACTTCACCACGTTGGTTGATCTTGTTGAGTCTCATGACCCTCGTGCATATCGGCTAGTCGTGCTGGGTTCTCACTATCGCTCTCCGGTCGAAGTGACTGAATCAACCATCTTGGCGGCAGAGAGTGCTCTTAATCGTTTGGATGCTCTGGCCCGAAGAGTGGTTGATATTCAGGCTGTCGAGCCAGATAGCGCAACAATGAACTCGTTTCGTGAGCACATGGAAAATGACCTTGACACGCCCGGAACTTGTGCCCAGATTTTTGGACTTGTTACTGAGATCAACAGAGCGCTTGATGCAGGCGATGCAGGGGAAGTCGCAGCACCCCTTGTTGCAGCTTGGCAGCAAATCCTGAGCGCAGTCGGGCTAGAGGTTCGTGGCCAGATAGCTCTGATTCCTATGGAAATTTTGACACTTGCCGAGAGTAGAGATCAGGCTCGGTTAGCCAAGGATTGGGCCGCAGCCGATGCGCTGCGGGATCAAATTTTGGCTGCAGGTTTTCTGGCAGAAGATTCGCCAACTGGTACGCAGGTCCGGTTGGCGTAACAGGACTTGGACAGTTCAGGAGTTGGGCAGTTCAGTTATCCGATTAATCAGCCGGGCTAGCGGACTGCATAGCTTGTGTCAGAGACTTTCATCTGAGCAGAGTCAACCACTTCAAAGTCTGCAGGAGTCAACCGATTAAGTTGCGACATGTCGCTGTTATTCCAGTCTGCGCTGTTCTCTGCGAGCAGGCTGAACTGATGAGCGCAGCTATCGGTGAGGACTGCGCCACGAGTCTGTAGCGCCTCAACAATCACCTTGGTGCCGCCAGTAAACGAGTCGGGATTGACGTTCTTCCCCAGACGGATCCATGTGCCCATCGGCATAGCGTCAGCTGCGGTGTTTAGTCCGTCACTCTTGCGAGCTGGCCACACAGAACGGGTGCTGATGCGAGTGTTCTGCGAGCAGAATGCCATGACGTGGTCAATGCTTCCTGACTTCACCTCGGAGTTCAACACGTACTGACCAATCATTGGAGTATTGGGCGCATTAGTCGTTCCGAGCGGCATCTCTGTTGAGTTCAGCGAATAGCGGGCGCCCGCCAAAGCGTTTCGGTTAAAGAATGTTCCATTCCACACTTGTGAGTACTGGATGAGTTCGTAGGCCATGCATTCGGCTGAGTCCACCACCATCAGGCGCTTGTCCCAAGCACCGCTCAAATTCGGTGCACCTTGAAGCGCTGGTGCGCTCGGAACCGGGTAGGGGCCAAGGTAGGACTTCGCCGACCAGTCATGGCCAAAAGTCACAGGCTTAAAACCCGTCAAGCTGGAATCGACGATATTGATAGGGGTGCCAGGCCGGGAACCCTCCCATATTGTCGAGCTTGGTGCTACCAAACGGGTTGATGCGCCGCCTAAGCCTGCGAGCCAAGAAGTTGACTCAGTGCGAACAGGTAGAGCGTCAACGTTCTTCGCATTCATATAGTGATCAGCCGGAAAGACTTGGCATCCGCCGATCGTTGCGCCTGTCTGAGCCGCATGGAACGAGCCAGCATTGCTGAGCGGGCGAGTGGTGCGTGGCTTGATTGTGGTTGTGGTGGTGGTTGGTCGTGGCTTGATTGTGGTTGTGGTGGTGGTTGGCCGTGGCTTG
>JBBDMQ010000318.1:0-14174 GCA_040878245.1 Microthrixaceae bacterium | reverse complement strand
ATATGGGTTCGATCACTTGCAGTTAGGAAGGCAACGGTGCCTACCAGAGTTGTAGTCGCAGAGGACGAGGCCATCATCAGGATGGATCTTTGTGAACTGCTCCAAGAAGAGGGTTATGACGTAGTCGCTGACTGCGGTCGCGGCGATCAAGCAGTTGAGCTTGTTCGTCAGCATCAACCAGATGTGACCCTGCTCGATATCAAGATGCCAGGAATGGATGGCATTTCGGCAGCGAGAGAGATTGGTGCGGAACGACTGAGCGCAGTAGTTCTTGTAACAGCCTTCTCTCAGCGGGAGTTGATTGATGAAGCCAATGACGCTGGCGTTCATGGCTATGTCGTCAAGCCCTTCGAACGACACGATCTTGCACCTGCCATAGAGGTTGCGTTAGCCCGATTCCGGGTTGAATCAGCCTTATTTGAACAAGTGCAGGATGCAACTGCTCAGCTCGCAGCTAGGAAACTGCTTGATCGGGCCAAGGGCGTACTCATGGATAAACACGCCCTCACTGAGCAGAACTCTTTTGAGTTCATCCAGAAAACTGCGATGTCTTCTCGGCGTCCGATGACCGAGGTCGCCGAGCAGATTTTGGATGGATCGCTTCTGCCCTAGGCCGACCATCGCTGAGCGCTAAGAGTCGGATGTACTCTTCATGTCGTGCCTACGCTGATGCTGATCGACGGGAACTCGCTCACTTACCGTGCGTTCTTTGCCCTGCCCACAGAAATGACGACGGCCTCGGGGCAGGTGACTAACGCCGTCTTTGGGTTTAGCTCCATGTTGCTCAACTTGATTCGGGATCACCGGCCAGATCAAGTGATACTTACTTTTGATCTTCCGCAGCCAACGTTTCGACACAAAAAGCTGGACTCATATAAGGCGAACCGTGATGCCACTCCAGACATTCTCCGAGAGCAGATGGGAATCGTTCGTCAAGTCGTCGAGGCCTTGCAGCTGCCCATTGTGACCCAACCGGGGTTCGAAGCAGATGACGTCATTGCAACTCTTGCAGTGCGAGCAGAGGCAGAGGGCCGAGACGTGATTATCGTCACGGGTGATCGTGACAGCTATCAGCTTGTTCGCGACCCGCATATCCGGGTGCTTTACAACAAGCGAGGTGTATCGGACTACGCCCTTTACGACGAGGCTGGGATCTTTGAACGTACAGGGGTGACCCCTGAAAACTACGTTGAGTATGCGGCGCTTCGTGGTGACCCTTCAGACAACTTGCCAGGGGTGCCGGGAGTTGGAGAAAAGACAGCTGCCAAGCTCATCAATCAGTATGGGGGCCTAGATGGAATCTTTGCCGCCGTTGATGATCAAACTCCCAAACTGCGCCAGAACCTGACAGAGCACGAGGCGCAGGCGCGATCAAACGTCGAAATGATGCGCCTTGTTCGAGATGTTGAGCTAGAGGTCGATCCGGATTCACTTGTGCAGGGGGTGGTTGACCCAGTTCAGGTACTGGACTTGTTCAAGCTTCTCGAGTTTCCCTCACTCGTGCCCCGGTTAGCTGATGCGTTTCCAGAGATTTTCGGAAAGGATTCAGGCGCCGC
This sequence comes from Microthrixaceae bacterium, assembly GCA_040878245.1. GTDB lineage: Bacteria > Actinomycetota > Acidimicrobiia > Acidimicrobiales > Microtrichaceae > IMCC26207. Next base: position 12,618 of record JBBDMQ010000318.1, on the reverse strand, counting down.
GAGCACAGCAGCGCAGGTGATCGAGGCTGAGGTACTTGAGGCGGGCTCTCTAGCTGAACTTTCACAAAGACTGAACTTGATAGCTGAACTTCCCCTCGCATCAGTTGCGGCCGCTTGGAGTGGGGAGCCAGGTCGCAGTCAACTTGAGGGCCTGGCAATCGTGGCCGACAAATCTGCGGGTGAGGTGCTCTGGGTGCCCGCTCATCAGTTTGATGCAGTCGCCACTGAACTGGCGATGGTGCTGTGTGGGCAACCTTCTGTTGCTGCGCATGACGCCAAGCCGATACTGCGCTCTCTGCTGGGTGTTGGCCTTGATATCACGGGGCTTGCATTAGATACCAAGTTGGCTGCGTATCTGCTTGACCCGGCTGATACCAACTATGAGGTGGCGGCACTTTTGTTGCGGCATTGTCAGGCTGAGCTTGCAGAAGAGGGTGCTCTTCCATCTGGTCAACTCGACTTTGGTGACAGCGCTTTGGCAGTCTCTCAAGTACCAGCCAGGATGGCACTTGCGGTGGCGTTTCTTGCCGAACCGCTCAGTGCAAGTCTTGAAGCTCAGGGACTTACTGCACTGAATCAGCAGATCGAGGTTCCGCTCGTTCGAGTTCTAGCTCGAATGGAGCATCTTGGCGTCGGGGTGGATATTGAGGTTCTCCATGAGCTGATCGACTCGCTGACTGCAGTGGCCGAGGCTGAGCGCGCAGCCATTCAAGAAGCCGCAGGTGAGGAGTTCAACGTGAACTCCACCCTGCAAATGAGGCGAATCTTGTTTGAAAAGCTGCAACTCACTCCGGGAAAGAAGACCAAAACTGGTTACTCCACAGATCAGGCAACTTTAGAAAAGCTTCGAGGCGAGCATCCGATAATTGAGCACCTACTTCGTTATCGAGAGGTGGAAAAGCTGCGGTCAACCTACGGGGAGGGCCTGCTGTCAGAGGTTGCTGCGGATGGTCGGATCCATGCGACATTCAACCAGACAGTTGCGCGTACCGGCAGGCTGTCTTCTGACGCACCAAATCTGCATAACATTCCAGTCCGATCAGAAGAGGGAAAGCGATTTCGTGAGGCATTCGTGCCCGCAGCGGGGACCGAGTTTTTGGTGGCGGACTATAACCAGATTGAGCTTCGGGTCATTGCACATCTCGCCGAGGACCCCGGCCTGATTGAGGCGTTTCGAACCGGGGAGGATATCCATAACACCACTGCAGCTCGAGTGTTTGGCGTGGACCAAGATCAGGTCACCTCTGCTCAACGCTCCAAAGCGAAGATGGTCTCTTACGGGCTTGCCTACGGCATGGAGGCCTACGGCCTTGCACAGCGACTAGCAATTCCAGTGTCAGAGTCCCAACAGATTTTGGATGCGTATTTTTTAGCCTTCCCGAGCGTGAAGGCGTTTATGGAACATACCGTGGAGCAGGCTCGCTCACGTGGGTATACCGAAACTGCTTTTGGTCGCAGGAGGAAGATCCCCGAGCTTTCTTCGGGTCAACGAAACCTTCGACTCGCAGGGTAGCGTCAAGCAATGAATGCCCCCATTCAGGGCCTAGCTGCCGACATCTTCAAGGTGGCACTGGTTCATCTAGATGCTGCTCTTGACGCTCAGGGGATGGACAGCAAGTTGATCTTGCAGGTCCACGATGAAGTGATTCTTGAGGTTCCCCCACAAGAAAGCGAGGCTGCCGAGCTAGTAGTGCGCGCTGCGATGTCTGGCGCGTTTGATCTGCGAGTGCCCCTTGAGGTCAACCTTTCTCGCGGAACGACTTGGGCTGCGGCGAAGGGCTGAGCAGTGAGCAAGCTCCCCGGTCAGCGGCATTGGTTTGAAGACGTTGCCGACCATTTGGGTCCTGCATATCTGCGTTACTCATTCACCATGGGCACCAAACAAGAAGTTGAGTTCTTGGTCGAGGAACTCGAACTTGCTCCGGGTATGAGGGTGCTTGATGTGGGTTGTGGGCCCGGTCGTCATGCAGTAGCACTAGCCGAGCGAGGCATCTTGGTGACCGGGGTTGATATCAGCGAGCGCTTTATACAAGTTGCTCAGGAGAGCGCAGCACAGTCCGGAGTTGAGGAACTCGTTCAGTTTCACCGCGCCGACGCTCGACTGATGGATAGCGATGACCGCTTCGCCGGCCAAGGCTTTGATGCAGCAATATCGCTCTGTCAGGGCGCCTTTGGACTGGGTGGAGAGCCAGATAGATCTGACCCGCAAAACTTGGCTCCAGATGCTGCAGTTCTGCACGGTATTCGTGAATCGCTGCGCGCAGGAGGAAAACTGGCCGTTTCTGCTTTCTCTTCTTACTTTCAACTTCGTTGGCTCGAAGACACTGACGTATTTAACGCCGCAACTGCGGTGAACCTCGAGCAGACCGAGCTTCGCAACGCAGAGGGCATCCGGGTCAAATCTCAGCTATGGACCACCTGTTACACCCCAAGAGAGTTGCGAATGCTCGCCGATAGCGTGGATCTAGAGGTGGAGCAGATTTATTCGGTCACCCCTGGGGACTATGCCCGGAACCTGCCTTCAGTTGAAACGCCCGAGTTTCTGCTCTTGGCGCAGCGTCCAATTTAGATCTCCACTTTCAGCCTGCCGCCTAGCCGGAGTAGTCTAAAGAGTCCTTATTCCTCTAGAGCATCGAAGAGTTCTTACGTGTCCGACACCACCACCGCTACCAACCCTGACCAACCAGCAGAAGATCTGCCCGAAGCCCCGGCTTACGTCCCCCGCCAAATCACCTTCGACGACTTAGATGGTCAATCGCTCGAAGATGCTTACGCCGCCAGCATGGTTGCAGTTGAAGATGGTCAACTAGTCAGTGGAACAGTGGTCAAGGTTGATCGCGATGAAGTTCTCTTAGACATCGGATACAAATCCGAGGGTGTTATTCCAAACCGTGAGCTCTCTATTCGCAACGAGGTAGACCCCAGCAGGGTGGTCTCCGTTGGCGATCTGATCGAGGCCCTAGTTCTTCAGAAGGAAGACAAAGAGGGACGTTTGATCCTCTCAAAGAAGCGTGCTCAGTACGAGCGTGCTTGGGGAGATATTGAGAAGGTCAAGGCCGATGAGGGCGTGGTTTCTGGTCTTGTAATCGAAGTCGTCAAGGGTGGACTTATCGTAGATATAGGTCTGCGTGGCTTCCTGCCAGCTTCGCTTGTTGAGCTTCGGCGTGTGCGCGATCTGCAGCCCTATGTCGGCCAGACACTTGATGCAAAAATCATCGAACTCGACAAGAATCGCAACAATGTCGTGTTGTCCCGTCGGGCTTGGCTCGAAGAGACACAGAAAGAACAACGCGAAGACTTCCTCGAGAACCTCAAGCCCGGCGAGCGTCGTAGTGGCGTTGTGTCGAGCGTTGTTAACTTCGGCGCATTCGTAGACCTTGGCGGCATGGACGGACTCATTCACGTTTCTGAGTTGTCATGGAAGCACGTCGATCACCCCGGCTCAGTTGTGGCCGTTGGAGATGAGGTTGAAGTTGAGGTGCTCGAGGTCGATCTTGATCGGGAGCGAATCTCTTTGTCGCTCAAGGCGACTCAGCAGGATCCATGGCAAGAGTTCGCAACTAATCATCAGGTTGGCGAGTTGGTATACGGCCGTGTCACTAAGTTGGTGCCGTTCGGGTCATTCATCCAGGTTGGAGATGGCATCGAAGGACTCGTGCACATTTCAGAGATGTCAGCGCATCACGTTGATCTGCCTGAGCAAGTTGTGACTCCCGCCGAGGAACTTTGGGTCAAAATTATTGACCTCGATCTCGAGCGTCGCCGCATCTCGCTCTCTATCAAGCAGGCCGCAGAAGGTGGCGTAGTGGCTGCCGAGTATCAGCAGCACTTCGGCGAGCAGAACTACGATTCTGAAGGTAACTTCACCGGCGAGGAGCTTGACGCCAACGCTATCTCCGAGGGGCAAGAGGCCTGGGCTGAATTCTATGCCGAGCAGGGACTTGACCCACAGGGCAATCCACTGCCGGCTGCAGAGGCTGAGGCCGTCGTTGAGGAAGTCATCCTTGAGGAGGCCGTCGTTGAGGAAGTCATTGCTGAAGAGGTCATAGCCGAGGAGATCCTTGAGGAGGCCATTGCTGAGGAAGAGGCCCTCGAAGGGTAATTCCAGTTACCCAGCTGTGAGTAGCAGCAGAATTGCAAAGAACCCCGCTTTCTGGCGGGGTTCTTTGTCATTTTAGGTGAGTTCTCAAGCTTTGGTGCTTTCGTGTCGATCATCAAGTCACCAAGCTCTTCGGATTGTTGCCATGACAATTCGGAGTTACACACTCACCACATCTACGGAGCGAGACACTCGTGAGCTCAAGACGAACAATGATTCTTATTGGAGCCATCGTGATTGGTGGTCTGGCTGCATTCCTGACCCTGAATTATGTCAAAGGTGTCGAAGGGGAAAGCGCAGAGAAGAACCAGATGGTGACTGTTCTTGTTGCAGCTTCACCCTTAGCGAAAGGTTCCGCAGCTGACGAGGCGCTTGCGAGTCAAGCTATTCGGACGGCACAGCGTCGGCGTTCAGAACTGCCAGCTAGCGCAGTACTTCGGCCAGAAGACATTTCGGGGCAGGTTGCCGCAGTTGACTTTGGCGGCGGCGAAGTCATCACTTCTGCGATGTTTCTTACTGTGCAAGACCTGACTGGCTCAAAGGGCGGAACGATTGATGCCGGCAACGTTGCAATAACGATCATGGTCGAGCCGGATGCAGGGGTTGCCGGACTGGTCCAGCCGGGAGACTCAATCAACATCATGGCCTTAGGTCCTGTAGCGGCAGGTACTGACGGCGCAACTACTGCCGCATTGAGCAAAGCCAGCAGCGATCCAGCAGCCCCATGGACCTTGGGCCAGCCTTACGTCTATGCATTCCAAGACGTCAAGGTTCTTGGGGTTGGCAAAAATTTAGGAACTCCAGTCGCTGCAGCAGAAGTAGCACCAGGTGCTGAGCCAGCCGCAGCGGCTCCTCCAGCAGCAGATAGCAATTTGATTACCGTGCAAATTCCTGCGGCTCAGGCTCCACTTCTGATCTCGCTTCGGGCAGCCGGGTTATACCTCACACTTAATCGCCCAGATTACGAACCGTCTCCAATGCCGTTTATCAGTTCTTTGCCCTCCTTCTCTGGCGAGGATGGCCGCTCTCCCTATCCAGCGGCCTCGGCAGAGACTGCAGCTGCCGCAGGAGCTGCTGGGACTACAGGACAGTGAGTAATACCTTCATGGCTCACCCACAGTATGACCAGCAACCACAGGTTGTGTCTGGTGACTCCGACCCAGTAGCGGTTGTACAACCTTCGACATACAGTCATGAACCAGTTAGTCATGAGCCAGTCAGTCATGAGCCAGTCAGTCAACAACCGGGTATTCAGGTTTCCGTTGCCATTGTCGAACAAGATGCCCCCACGAGGGACCGTCTCGTTGGGCTACTCAGCGCTGGAGTAACCCCCTTTAACTCACTTGAGGAACTCTGTGCTCGACTGACGGGAACCGTTCCGGTGGTTGTAGTGCTCGGTCCATCCTGTGCCAACGAAGTGACGCTCGAGATTGCTGAGCGAGTGATGGCTCAGTATCCGATTCTAGAAATGGTGCTGATGGTTGAGGAACTCAGCACAGCGACTTTGCAACAAGCACTGCGCGCTGGGGTTCGTGATGTGCTGGCCATCTCGGGGGATAGCGCAGCGTTGCCACACGCAGTGCAACGGCTCGCCGTACTGCTCGATCAAATGCAACGGCAGACGCAAGTTGATGCAACTGCTGTTGCAGCCGAAGCCGCAACTGCAGCTGACCCTGCAGAGGTTGGCACCCCTCCAATCGCTCCTGTGGGTACTCACCCTCTCGCTGCGCAGTCTGAGGCAGCTCCAGGACAGGTGCTGACCGTGTTTTCAACCAAGGGTGGTTCGGGCAAATCTGTCATTGCCACAGCGCTTGCGACTGCCTTAGCTCAGCGGTCAGACCGACCAGTGTGCCTAGTCGATGCTGACCTTCAATTCGGCGACGTAGCTATCATGCTCAAACTCATCCCGACTCACACCATTGTTGACGCAGTCGCTGCTTTTGATCGCCTCGATGCACCGCTCCTCGACAGCCTGCTCGTGACTCATGAGGAGTCTGGACTCAAGGTACTTCCTGCGCCACTGGAGCCAGCTTTTGCCGATCAAGTGGGTGCCACAGAGATGGTGGCGATTATTGAGTTGCTGCGTTCATTCTGCTCCTTCGTGGTTGTTGATACACCCTCGTACTTCAACGACGTGGTACTCGGTCTCGTCGAGGCTTCTGACAAAGTGCTGTTGGTCTCGGGTCTTGACATTCCAAACGTCAAGAACGTCAAAATCGGCCTGCAAACTCTGCGCCTCCTGAACACTCCCAAAGAGAAGCTTCTGCTCATTATGAATCGAGCGAATTCGAAGGTGAAGCTTGATGTGGGCGAGGTTGAGCGAGCACTTCAGATGAAAGCTGATGTACTTGTCCCGAGCGAGGTGGTTGTGCCTCAGTCAGTCAACAAAGGTCAGCCCGTGGTGATCTATGCACCCAAATCTTCGGTAAGTAAGGCGATCTACAGCTTGGCCGAGTTATTTCTTCCTCAAGAAGCTCATAAAAAGCGCTTCTTGAGCCGATCAGAGTAGTCAGGCTTTCCTTACTCAAGGCCGCAGTCAGAGTTCTGAGCAGCACTCATCTTGAGTAGTTCGGAACACAGTTTTAGGAGCGTACGTGTCACTTTCAGAACGACTCAACAACCAGCAGGCAAACTCATTGGCAGGCAACACTGCGCTGATGACAGACCCTGCTCATCAAAATGCCTCACCCTCGGTCAAGTCTGCAGCTTCTCCGCTCATGCCAAACGCAGCTTCAACCCCCCCTCGTTATGATCCAGTTGCTGCCGAATTGCGGCAACGGGTTCATCAGTTGCTCATTGATGAGCTCGGCCCAATCCTGTTTGATAACCGACTCACAGAGGACGAGCTTCGACGGAAGGTTAACGAACAGCTACAGGCAGCAGTTGCCCTTGAACGGGTGCCACTGTCGGCTGCAGATAAAGCCCGACTTATTCAAGACGTAACAGATGACATTTTGGGTTACGGCCCAATAGACCGCTTACTCAAGGAAGAAGCTGTTACCGAAATAATGGTGAATGGTCCAGATCGTGTCTTTGTTGAGCGTGACGGCAAACTGACCAAGGATCCTTCGATCCGCTTCCTCAACGAAGATCACGTTCGCCGGGTCATCGACAAGATCGTCTCAGCTATCGGCCGGCGTATCGATGAGTCCACCCCAATGGTTGACGCTCGACTTCCTGATGGCTCTCGAGTGAACGCAGTTATTGCGCCGCTAGCGATTGGCGGGCCGTTTCTGACAATTCGTAAGTTTTCGGCAGATCCTTTGCAGATCGAAGATTTGATTCGTTTCGGGTCAGTCAACGTCCAGGCTGCGGAATTCCTGCAAGCCTGCATTCTTGGTCGCCTCAACGGCGTGGTTTCTGGTGGCACTGGCTCTGGAAAAACCACGATGCTCAATGTGCTTTCGAGTTTCATTCCTGATGACGAGCGAATCGTCACAGTTGAAGATGCAAAGGAACTTCAGCTTCATCAGGAACATGTGCTGTCCATGGAGTCTCGGCCCTCGAATGTTGAGGGAAGAGGCGAGGTCACTATCCGCGACCTTGTCAAGAACTGCTTGCGTATGCGGCCCGACCGCATTGTGGTGGGTGAGTGCCGTTCCGGCGAAGCGCTCGACATGTTGCAGGCCATGAACACTGGTCACGATGGATCTCTGACAACAGTTCACGCTAACAGCCCCAGAGATACACTCGCTCGACTCGAAACGCTGGTCCTCATGGCTGGGTTTGACCTTCCGATCCGAGCGATCCGAGAACAAATGGCATCTGCGATAGATATCATTGTGCAGCTCACTCGCCTTCGTGACGGAACCCGACGAGTTACTCACATCACAGAAGTTCAGGGCATGGAGGGAGATATCATCACCCTTCAGGACGTGTTCTTGTTTGACTTCGGCGCTGGAGTGGACGAGCACGGTCGCTTCCGAGGTGAACTTCGAGCAACTGGTGTGCGTCCGAAGTTCGCAGAGAAACTCGCCGATCAAGGCATCCTGCTTGGCGCCGAGGTCTTCAACCCAAATACAGGCTTGCAAGTTCCGACGGGTCGGCTGTGAGGGCAAGTCGAGCAACACAACTACTGCGATCGCTGTCTGCCGTTGCGGCGCTGATCGCTTGTGTCTTTTTCGGATTTGGTGCAGCTGAGATTGCAACTGCATCAACTGCGAGAACAGCCACGACTGCTGCAAATCCATCAGGCGATGCTGCCACTGCAGTTATTCGTGTTGGGCAGGTTGATGCAACTCGGAAGCCTGTAACTCTTCAGGGCTGGCTCACCGGTGCTCCAATTTCAGACCTCAGGATCTCTACTCACGGCGCAGCGGCTGTGCCAGCAGCGGCAAAGTTGAGTTCAGACTTGGGCCAACGTACAGATGTAGTTGTGGTTCTCGATAACTCAGCACTACTTGGCAACGCCGTAGTGCAGTTATCGAAAAAGGCAGTTGCACCACTCATGCCGGGGGCCGGAGTTGCCGACTCTCTCAGCATTATTTCGACTGGCGGCAGTAGCAAGGTAGAGATTGCAAACAGCACCTCTGCAGCTCAGGTGCAAGAGGCACTCAATCGCGTGAGGCCACTCGGAGAATCAGCAACCTGGGACGGCTTAGTCGCCGCTGCAGACTTACTCGAAAACAGGGGAAAGAACGGAAACGGCACCGTGGTGCTGTTTGCGGCTTCTTCGAGTACTGCCATCAATGGGGGCTCATCGGCAGCTCTTGCAGCGCTTCGTAAAGCGGGGGTGGATCTGCAGGTGATTGCCGCCGAAACTAACCCCAACCTTGAGGGCTTGAGTCTGATGGTGGCCGACTTAGGTGGGTCCTTGCAGGTCCTGAACTCAGATACACAGATTCTTAGTCAGTTTGATCAAACAGCGAAGATCATTGCAGGACGCTTTGAGCTCGAACTAGCGACATCAGAAGATACGGCTGCGCTCGTCCCCGTGACTCTGACCGCCGCCAGCGCTTCAACGAATATTGCCTATGTGCCTGGCCTGTTACGGGTGGGCTTAGCCTCACTTTCTGCAGTTCCGGAATCAGATGAAGGTCTCTTCGGTTTTCTCCAAACTCCCTTGATGAGATGGCTCATCATCTTGCTTGGTGTTGCTGCTGTAGTCACTATTGCTTGGACCGGGCTCTCTATGCTGATCCCAGATGAGAACAGCCTGAACCGAAGGCTGCGCCATTACGAAGAAGTTCCAGACGCTTCTACCACTGCCGGTCTTACTGGAGTCGAAGGGCATGCCACTGTTCCGATTATTCAGCGTGCAGTTGCTGTCACGGGCTCAATTGCTGATCGGCGCGGGTTAACAGAAAAACTTGAGTTGGATCTTGAACGAGCAAATCTTCCGCTGCGCGCTGCAGAGGTCATGTTCTTTGTTGCTGCAGCAGCCGGGACAATTGCTGTCTTTACCTTCATGCTGACTCGCAGTTTGATCCCGGCCGTCATTGCGGGAGTTCTGGTAATTGTTCTTCCGCGAGCACTTCTGAATTTGAGAATCCGGCGTCGGCAGAAAGCCTTCGGTGATCAACTTCCAGACACATTGACCTTGTTAGCTGGAACTATCCGAGCAGGTTATGCAGTATCTCAAGGTTTTGAATCAGTCTCTACAGAGATTTCTGAACCCATGGGAAGAGAACTTCGGCGAGTCGTAACCGAAACACGCTTGGGTCGTACTTTAGAGGAATCACTTGAAGCAGTAGCAGAGCGCATGGAGAGCGCTGACTTTGCTTGGGCAGTGATGGCAATTCGAATTCAGCGTGAGGTGGGTGGCAACTTAGCGGAACTGCTCACAACTGTGGCCGACACGATGACCCAGCGTGAGCGTCTTCGGCGAGAGGTGTCAACTCTTACAGCTGAGGGACGAATGAGCGCCATGATCATTGGTCTACTACCACCGGGTTTGGCAGTGGTGATGTGGGTGATGAACCCTGCGTATATCAGCGAACTCTTTCAGCCTGGGCTGGGGTACATGCTGCTTGGAGTCGCTGTGCTGATGATGGGCATTGGCTTTGCTTGGATGAAAAAGACCATCACGATTGAGGTATGAGATGTCGCTCATGTTGTTGTTACCAACCCTTCTGATTGCACTAGCTGTAGGCGCTGCGGCCTATGCGATTGCATCTCAACTAGACGAACGCAAGACCATGCGTGCCTCCCTGCAGCGACTCGATGGATATGAGGTTGAGGGTCAACGAAATCAAGAGATGCTTGATCCATTGCGTGAGCGGGCAATTGCTCCGCTGATTTCCGGACTTACTGGCATTGGCAGACGCATGACACCTGCAGGGTATGTCGAGAAAGTTCGGTTGAAGTTTGTCCATATGGGAAATAATTCCCCGACAGCAGTAGACCGGTTTCTGGCTATTCGTGTTGCAACCGTGGTTGGCGCAGTGTTGGTGTTTCTGATCTTCTTTGTGTTCAACCTGTCGGGTCTCACCGGAAATATGAAGCTAGCTGCCGGCGGACTGTTGATGTTGGTGCTACTTATTGGCCCGGACTCTTCGCTTAATCGCAAGGTGGCAGCGCGTCAGCTAGCCATGCAACGTGCGCTTCCCGACACTCTGGACCTCTTGACTATTTCGGTTGAGGCTGGCCTTGGTTTTGAGCAGGCCCTTGATCGGGTAATCACTGCTGTTCCTGGTCCGCTGACAGAGGAGTTCGCTCGTATGCTGGGAGAGACTAGAGCGGGAGCAGCCCGTTCAGATGCACTTCGAGCAATGGATGAAAGGTGCGATGTTCCCGAGTTGCGAGCCTTTGTTCTCTCCATCATTCAGGCCGACAACTTTGGCGTGTCAATCGGGCGCGTACTTCGTGCTCAAGCTGAAGAGATGCGAATCAAGCGTCGTCAACTCGCTCAGGAGCGAGCTCAGAAGGCCCCAGTAAAGATGCTTATCCCAATGGTGTTTTGCATCTTTCCAGCGCTCTTCTTAGTGGTGCTTGGGCCGGCAATGCTTTCCATCAAGAAGAGTATGTAGGCCCGTGTCGGCACTTGCCCCGAGCAATGCCGAAGAAGGTCTTCGCTCGAAATCCCAGTTCGCTACCTCAGTGAGCATTGCTCCGATTATGTGGATCTTTGCCGGCTTGTCAGCGCTGATTGCCTCTGCACCAATTTCAGATAACAGTTTCTTGACGCATCTTGCAACCGGTCGACTGATACTTGACACTGGATTGCCGGAACTCAACCCGTTCTTGTATTCAAGCGCTGCATTCCCTGTGCCGAGTTATTGGTGGTCCATAGTGCTCGGCGCAGTTGACTGGGCGGCAGGTGCAGTTGGTCTGCGTCTGATGACTGCCGCACTCGCTGCTTTGCTCGGGGCGTTGCTCGTTCGTATGTCAGGCAGTAGAGAGTCTCCTGACCTTGCTGCAAAAGCATGGACGGCAAGCCAACCCACCTCTCCCGGTCTGCTCGCCGTGCTGCTGCCAGCGGGGCTGGCATGGATTTGCCTGTTGAGCTTTCTCAATGGCCGGCCTCACCTAATTGGCTTTGCACTTCTAGCGTTGATGGTTCTGGTGTGGAAAGAGGGGCGATCTGCTTGGTGGATGCTGCCGATTTTTGTGGTCTGGGTCAACGTGCATGGATCATGGCTGTATGGCCTGATTGTTCTGGGAATGTTTGTAGTAGCAACCACAGTTGACGCCCGAAAATTGATTCCTAGGCAGTTTGCGCTAGCAGGAACAGCTCTACTCGGGGTACTTATCGGAGGAGCGCTCTACCCAGATCGCTTTGCGCTGCTGTTATTGCCAGCCACTCAGTTTGGAGATCCGATCGAACGCCAAGCACTTCAGAGTTATCAGGAATGGGGTCGAGTGGGGTTTGATCAACCCATGTTGTGGATGATGCTTGCCATCGCCATTCTGGCAATCTTCGGATGCATCAGACAACGCAGGTACGCAATGACTGCCATGGTGGGTCTGCTTGTTGTGCTCGGATTCTCTGGTCTGAGACTTGTTCCGATTGCAGCAGTCGCTTTACTGCCGTTTGCTGCCACTGGACTCAGCGGGATTGGATCTGTGCAATTGCCATCGGGTCGTGTGGCAAAGCTGCTGACTACGATCGGCGTGCTGCTAGTTGTGGCAGCCGGAGTACGTTGTGTGGCCACCCCGAGTTATCAGCTTGATGCGTATCCAGTTGCTGCTGTCGACTGGCTTGAGGCTCGGGGTTTGGTAGGTAACTCGACTCGTGTAGCTACCCATGATTTTGCCGGCAATTACTTGGAGTGGCGTTACGGAGATAAGGCCAACACTTGGGTTGACGACCGCCCGGGAGCGGCGACGATGGTGGCTTATGTCAACTTGCTGCGCCTCAGTGATGGCTGGCCAAAATCCTTGGCAGAAGCAGATGGCGATGTGCTGATTTGGCGAACTTCAGACAAGCTCACAGCTCAACTGAAGGAAAGCCCTGACTGGAGCCAGGGAACAAAAGCGGGGGAGTTCACTGTGTTCTGCAGGACCGAAATATCGGAGCGCTGCAACAAGCTTCCTAGTTAGGCCAGGCTCTGGGCTCACTTGGTCGGGGCCTGTGCTCT
>JBBDMQ010000317.1:0-2562 GCA_040878245.1 Microthrixaceae bacterium | reverse complement strand
TTGGCAAAATCAACTGTTCGATCGCGCATTGTGAACGAGGGCGCACGTATAGATGGACGAGGGCTGAGCGACCTTCGTACAGTCTCTTCAGAGGTTGATGTGATTCCTACTGCTCACGGAACTGGTTTGTTCCAGCGCGGAGAGACACAGGTGCTGAACGTTGCGACACTTGGCATGGCCAAGATGGATCAAATGATCGATGGGATTGACCCCATTACTCGCAAGCGGTACTTGCATCATTACAACTTCCCTCCCTTCTCCACCGGCGAGCCCGGGTTTATGCGTGGTCCAAAGCGTCGTGAGATCGGTCACGGTGCGCTCGCCGAGCGAGCTGTGTTCCCAGTCATCCCTTCACTCGAAGAGTTTCCGTACACGATTCGTTTGGTGTCAGAAGTACTTGGCTCAAATGGGTCCTCTTCAATGGCTTCAGTCTGCGCCTCGACGCTGTCGCTGATGGACGCAGGCGTGCCGATCAAGGCACCAGTCGCCGGCATCGCAATGGGTCTCATTTATGCAGACGACAAGTACGTCACTTTGACCGACATCCTTGGAGCCGAAGACGCTTACGGCGATATGGACTTCAAGGTGGCTGGAACCTCCGAGTTCATTACCGCTTTGCAACTAGATACCAAGATCGACGGTATACCAGCAGACGTGCTTGCAGGAGCCCTGAATCAGGCTCGTGAGGCACGTTTGCAGATTCTCGAGAACATGGCAGCAGCAATTGCTGCGCCTCGTGATGAGGTATCTGAGACCGCTCCGAAGATCATTAGCTTTGAGATTCCGATCGACAAAATTGGAGAGGTTATTGGCCCTAAGGGCAAGGTCATCAATGCAATTCAGGGCGAGACCGGTGCCAATATCAGCGTAGATGACGATGGCATGGTCGGCGTAGTGTCGATTGCTGCAGTAGACGCTGGAGCCATGCAAGAGGCTGAGCGCCAAATCAAGTTGATACTTGACCCTCCGACAGCTGAAGTCGGTGCGATCTATCAAGGCCGAGTCGTCAATATCACCAAGTTTGGTGCTTTTGTAAACATCCTGCCGGGACGAGATGGCTTGCTTCATATCTCGAAACTTGGTGGCGGTAAACGCATTGACCGGGTTGAGGATGTTGTTGATCTTGGAGATGCAATCTCTGTTCGGGTGGAAGACATCGATCCCAACGGAAAGATCTCTTTAGCTCTCGAAGGAGATGAGTCCCCAAAAGCGAGTGAGGGCGGCGCCGCAAGCGCTGCTCACACTTCAGGTTCCGAAGATGCAGCGAAGGCTTCCTCGCAGGGTGCCCGTGTTTCATCAGACAGCTCCTCTTCAAACAGCGCCTCTTCAAACAGCGCGTCTGAGTCTTCTGCTCCTGAGTCCAACTCTGACCGTGTTGAAGTGAGCTTTGCTGAGTCCTTTGATGCAGAGCTTGCCGAGACCTTCGGTGAATTGGGGCCAAACCCAGTTCGTGGTGGTGGACGTGGCCCAGGCGGCAGCGGTGGCGGAAATAGCGGTGGCCGCGGTGGTCAACACCGTCGTCGATGAGAGCCATATCAGTCACTCTGAGACTCTTACAAAGAGACCTGAGAAGCTCTATTGACTAGTTCGAGTTTGCAGCGAGAGGCGAGTAAATCGCTTCTCGCTGCCGACGTCCAGAAGACAGTCTTACCTTCGGGGATTCGAGTCCTGACCGATTCGGTTTCACATACGCACTCGGCAACATTTGCCGTGTGGGTTGGAGTGGGCTGCAGAGATGAAGGTGCAACTGTTGCGGGTGCATCTCACTTTTTGGAGCACTTACTCTTTAAGGGCACTACAAGGCGCAACGCAGTCGACATAGCCAGAGAGATTGATGGCGTCGGCGGAGACATGAACGCCTATACAGCGAGCGAGTACACGGCTTTTTTTGCTCGGGTGCCATCAAACGAGTCTGCCGTTGCTTTGGATGTGCTGCTCGATGTTGTGTCAGATCCGGCGCTTAGGCCTGAAGATGTTGAGGCTGAGCGCGAGGTGATTCTTGAGGAGCTTGCAGCAGCCGAGGACGACCCCGAAGACCTTGTCGGAGTTCGACTCTTTGAATCGCTTTTTAGGGATCATCCTCTTGGACGAGAGGTTCTAGGCACCACAAGTAGCGTTGAGTGCATCGGCAGTGAGCACCTTGCAGCATTTTTCACTGATTCATATAGGTCCGCGAACCTTGTAATCACCGCTGCAGGAGACGTTGAGCACGCAGCTTTGGTGTCCGCCGTACAGTCTGCCTTCAGTCAACCGAGACCAGATGCATCAACGGTTGCCGCAGATATTTTGCCTCGCTCAACGCCGCAACCAACAGCCTCGGCTGTCTGGTGTGAGAGCAGCTTTGGAGACTTGATTCATTTAGCTTTCGGTTGGCGTTGTTCCGGGGTTCAAGACCCAGACCGCTTTGCTTTGGCCGTGCTCAACCAAGTTTTTGGAACCGGCCCATCAAGTCGGCTCTTTCAGCAAGTTCGCGAGTCTCGAGGGTTGACCTACTCAATTTCCTCTGGTGTTTCTCAGTTCAGCGATGTTGGAGCGCTCTCGGTTCAGTGCGCAACGAGCCCC
>JBBDMQ010000316.1:0-14320 GCA_040878245.1 Microthrixaceae bacterium | reverse complement strand
CTCTGCTAGCGCGAAGGGGTGTGCGTAATCACCCTCGACAATTGGCACCCCACGGAGCAGGCCGTCTACCAGATTCACATCTCTGTCGGCTTCGGGAACCGAATTGCTCTTGACAGGGCCCCGAGTTGGGAGTCGTTGACCCGGCTGAACTTCGGGAGTGTCTTGAGCCGCTGCAGGGTTGATGCCAATTTGGCCGAGCAAAATGCACATCCCGAAGAACATGACCAGAGCGAGCGGCAGGCGCGATAAGAGTTTCTTTTTCTGAGCACTCGGAATCATCCGATGACCCTACTTGAGCCAGAAAGGAGTGCCCGGTTGCTGATGGCGCAATGACTCTTGCCTCGGCGAGCCAGACAGTGAGTCAGAATGAGTACATGGTAACGAATCCGACCGAGGCAACTACTGCCAATCTTCGTGTTGAGCGCGCTGCTCAGGTTGTGCAAGTGGCGGCAGATGCCCCGGAGCCCAAAGCCATCAGTCAAGCGGCCGAAATTCTGCGACAGGGAGGTCTTGTGGCCTTTCCAACCGAGACGGTGTACGGGCTTGGTGCTTGTGCAAGCAATGCTGATGCAGTGTCAGATGTGTTTTCGGCCAAGGGGCGGCCACTGACAGACCCTCTGATTCTTCATATTGCGCATCTTGAGCAGATGCCGGAGATCGTTGCGGATTTTCCCCGCACTGCGCAGTTGCTTGCCGAAAGCTTTTGGCCAGGGCCGCTGACACTGGTTCTACCTCGCAACGAAAAAGTTCTTGATCTTGTCACTGCACAGGCACCCACCGTTGCGGTTCGGATTCCGTCACACCCAGTTGCTTTAGCAATGCTCACCGAAGCCGGGTTTGCCGTTGCCGCCCCCTCGGCAAATCGATTTGGTCGAATCAGCCCCAGCACGGCGGAGCACGTGCAGAACGAACTTGGAAACACCTTTGACCTGTTGCTTGACGCTGGCCCGACCACGTTGGGAGTTGAGTCAACCGTGGTGGATCTTTGTGGTGAGCGGCCAAAATTGCTTCGCCCCGGTGGTGTAACACTTGAGCAGCTCACCGAGGTCTTGGGCTTGATCGACTATGCAGCACAAGAAGTCTCTTCAGAGGCAGTAGCGGCGAGTGCTCCCGGGCTGTTTTTACGCCATTACTCACCTCGAACCCCGTTGTTGCTCATCGAAGGTTCAGATGCGTTAGTCAAGCAACTTCTTGCGGCTCTCGGCGAGAACGATGTAAAGGCTCTGCCCGTCGAAATCTCTCAGGAGCCTGTGCTTGCGGCCAAAGAGTTGTATAGCCGACTGAGAGAAGCAGACGAATGGGATGCGCAGATTTTGCTGGTTCGACCAACGGAGGCATCGGGACTGGGCTTGGCGGTGAATGACAGGCTATTTAGGGCAGCCCAAGGGCGAATACTGAAGGAGTTCTCTGCTGAGTCAGTTCGCTTTGCTACCACCATTGCAGGCTCCTCGGGTCGACTGATTGCGGACTAACCTTTCAGATCTGTGGGGTCTCAGAAGTTGGCAGTTCAGTTCAAGCTTTTCTTAGCAGCTTCTGCCGTCAGCGCGCTTTGTCTGCTGAGCGCTTGTGCAACCACCGACTCATCCGCAGGAACGGTGGAACTGACCGCTCAGATTGGTGACTTCCCAAGCCAGCCAATGGCTCAAGGGACCGCCGACGGATTACAGCCAGAGCCACTCGCAATGCCGGCCGAGGTCTTTGCTGCTGGGATCGGACAAATTCCCGATGGAACTCAAGGTTTACCATCAGACAAAGGCTCTCAGGCCCAACCTCCATCCTCGGTTGTTGATCCAGCCAATCCGGGACAAGCCAATCCGGGACAAGCCAAGCCGGAGCCAGCCCAGTTCCCGGCACAAGGCTTACCTCAAAACTCGGCCGCTCAAAACTCAGCAGCTGTTGATTCGCCCGCTCAGATTCTTATTGAGCCGGGGGCTGCCACAGCAGTCGAAAATTTGAGTTCTGAGCAGGATCGCACCGTTGCATCTCGGGCGCTAGGCCTGATTCAGTACGACTGGCAGAACTCACTCAAGGGTTGGGAACTGCGATTTCTGGGTGCCCGCAGCGGATATCGGGGCATGACGTACCCAACGGATCGGGTCATTGAGGTCTACCTTCGACAAGGCGACACTGCGCAGAGCCTGGCCCACGTGGTCGCCCACGAGTTGGGTCACGCTGTTGATTTGACCTTCTTTGATGATGGTGATCGACGGGCTTGGATGCAGGCAAGAAAGTTTGGCTCTTCAGTCCCGTGGTTTGTCTCGCCGGGTGGTGCTGACTTCTCGAGCGGCAGCGGAGACTTCGCCGAGAGCTTTGCTTGGTGGCAGGTAGGACCGCCTGATTGGTTTGGCGAGTTGGCGCCCCCTCCCACGCAAGATCAACTAGTAGTTCTTCTGAACCTAGTGGTACTCCCTGGGATTGTCCGCTGAGGTCAATGAGCGAGCGCATCTGGGATTTGCTCTAAAGAAACCTGAATGATTCCGAAAAGACATGCAATCTCGGTAGGCTCAAAATCTAGTGTTTGCAGTTCAGATGTTTTCAGTGATGTGTTTTCAATGATGTCTTTCAATGATGATGAGCAGAAAGGGGTGTCGTGGCCGAACAGTTGACCAAGACGCCTAAAGAAATGAGTTTGGCGGTAGGCATGATCAAAGCCTGTCGCCCCAAGCAGTGGCCGAAAAACGTATTGGTGTTTGTAGCTCCTGCGGCTGCCGGGGTGATTACTGAGCCTTACCGGCTCAAACTCACCATCATTGGTTTTGTTGCCTTTTGCATGGTGTCTTCGGCCACCTACTTACTGAATGACATTCTCGATGTTGAGTCAGATCGGCAACACCCGACTAAATGCAACCGACCCATTGCGGCAGGTGTGGTTCCTATTCCGCTCGGCATTGTCATGGCAGTGGGGCTGTTCTTTGGCGGCCTTGGCGTTGCGTGGCTTGATAACCCGAAGATCACCATGGTGGTGGCGATATATGCAGTGCTCACCACGAGTTACTCGCTGTTTCTTAAGTCAATCCCCATTCTTGATCTTGTTATCTTGTCGGCGGGGTTCATTCTGCGGCTTCTAGGTGGTGCTTTCGCCGCTGAAGTAGATGTTTCGGATTGGTTCCTTATTATCTCGCTGTTTGGATCACTCTTTATTGCCTCCGCTAAGCGTTTTGCCGAGAAGAAAGAACTCGGGGATCGTGCGGCCGAACTTCGACCGACCCTTGGCGCATACAGCCTTGAATACTTGGGCTTTTTGCGGGCTGTGTCGGTGTCTGCTCTTGTGATTAGTTACTGCTTATGGGCGGTGGAATACGCGGATTTAAATAACGCTTCGCCTTGGGCGCAAATCTCCATTATTCCGTTCTTAATTGCTGTGCTGCAGTACGCACTCCTCGTCGACCAAGGTAAAGGTGCGGCTCCCGAGGATGTGATACTTCAGGATCGCCTGATGCAGGTGATGGGTGTCATCTGGGTAGCATTGCTAGCAATAGGCATTTACCGATGACTCCACCTGAGCTGAAGACCGAACCGAAACTGCTCGCCGGATGGGGGCGTACCGCTCCAACTTTGGCTGATGTAGTTCATGCTCAGAGCAACGAACAGGTGGTAGCCGCAGTACAGGCCGCACATAGCCGTGGAATCATTGCCCGAGGCTTGGGACGTGGCTACGGAGACTGCGCTCAAAACTCCGGAGGGCTTGTACTGGATGGTCCGGCCCGATCAGGGATCGTTGATGTTGATCTAGAACTCTCTCAAGTGAGGGCACTAGCTGGCACCAGTCTTGATGATCTCATGAAGTGGTTTGTTCCACTCGGCATGTTTGTACCGGTGACTCCTGGTACGCGTTCAGTGACCGTCGGGGGTGCGATTGCCGCCGATATTCACGGAAAAAATCATCACATCAAGGGATCTTGGGGCAGTCACGTGCTGTCACTTCGATTGATTGACGGCCTTGGCACTTTGCGGAACTTGTCACCGCTGGATGATCCTGAATTGTTCTGGGCAACCATCGGCGGCATGGGCCTAACCGGCATTGTGGTTGATGCCACTATTCAGATGGCTCCGATTGAGTCGAGCTATGTCGTGGTAGATACTGACAGAACAGATGACCTTGATGGTGTGATGGCTCTCATGCGAGAAGGCGATGAGCATTACGACTATTCGGTGGCATGGATTGACCTGATAGCAACCGGCGCCAATATGGGAAGATCGATTTTAGAAAGAGGGCGGTTTGCAACTCGTGACGAGGCGCTCGCTGCTGGACACAAGGACCACTTTAAGTATTCGCCGCATCAACTGATCTCACCGCCGGACCTGTTTCCCTCTGGCCTGCTGAATCGCTTGACTGTTCGAGCATTCAACGAGTTGTGGTATCGCAAAGCACCCAAAATGAAGCGCGACCATATTTCAAGTATCGAAGCTTTCTTTCACCCCCTTGACATGATTGAGGATTGGAACCGCCTCTACGGTCAGCGAGGGTTTCTGCAGTGGCAATTTGCAGTTCCTGATGAGGCCACTGAAGTTGTTCGCATAGCTGTAGAGAGGCTCTCATCTGCTGGGGCCTCTTCGTTTCTTGCAGTACTCAAACGCTTTGGCCCAGGAAATATTGCACCGCTGTCGTTCCCAACTCACGGGTGGACTCTCGCTTTAGACATTCCAGTTGCAGCCAAGCTTGACCGCTTACTCGATGAGCTTGACGAACTTGTTGTGTCAGCCGGCGGGCGCGTTTATCTGGCTAAAGACAGCAGAGTAAAACCTGAGCTCGTCCCGGCTATGTACCCCCGCTTAGATGAGTGGCGACAGGTGCGGAACGCTGCAGACCCTGAGGGCAGATTCTGTAGTGATATGAGCCGTCGGCTCAAGCTGATTTAGCCGCCAACCTCTGACGCGTACTGGTCCAAGGATACTTGGAACTCGGTGTTAGCAGTTGCGATGACAGCCGCAACATCGCTGCCACTTGCGGTGACCTTCTCAAGGGCGCCACGAGTAATTGACCGGAACTCGTTATAGGGTCCAATCACGGGGCCAGGGAACTCAGGGTCTAGGTTCACCAGGCCACTCGAGGCAACGGCAAGCCATTGGCCTCGCTGATTAGCAGTAAACGCTTCTTGTAGCGATGGGTCCTCACGGGCTGATTCCGAAACTGGCAGATATGAAGCTTCAAGGGTCCAGCGCACTTGTTGCGGAGTTTCGTTGAAGTACTTCATAAAGTTCCAAGCAGCTGCGATCGAGGCATCGTCGCCGCTCTTGACCATGTACCAGCCAGCTCCGCCAATCTGGCCAACTCCAGCTGCCTTGAGCCCTGGATTAAGGCCAACACCAATCTTGAGGGTGTCGAACTTCACTGTGGACAGGTCAATCCCAAGGTCAGCGGCACCAATATCTTCATTGGTCAGAGTTCCCTCAATGGCTGCGTTTACCGAAGTGATGGCCGTCGAGGTGTCGATCAGCATGGAAGAAGTCTGCAGCGCCATGGCAAACAGTTGCCCGAAGGAGTCCGAATAGGGGATCGCCTTCAGAAGACCATCTTCTTGCATGGATTTGAACCACTCAAACACCTCGGTGGTTGGACTGCTCTTCAGTTCCGATTCAGTAGCTAAGCCGGAGCGACCATTGCTGTTATTAACTACTGGCTGTTGCACACCGGCAAGTGCTTGCTCGAGGTACCACGAATCCAGACGCAGAACGAGTGGCTGCTCGACTCCTGGAATATTTGCAGCCTTGATCTTTTCGGCCGTGGACCGTAACTCCTCCAAAGTAGCTGGCAGGGCTGCGGGTGCTGAGTCGACTCCTGCTGCGGCTAAGTGATTTTGGTTGACGTAGAGCACAGGCTGGCTGACCGAAAACGCTGCAGGCCAGAGCACGTCATCAACCGTGTAGCCGGCAGTGACGGCGGGAAGGATGTTTTTATAAATTGCTTCAGCAGTGTCATCTGCGGCAATGCAGTCCTGAGCCGGAACAATAGATTCGGAATCAATCATGAACTGCGTAGTGGTGTCTTCGCTCAGCACAATGTCTGGCAACGAACTGGGATCGCCTAGAGCGTCCTGATACTTCTTCAGCAGTTCCTCGTAGCTACCTTGGGCTTCAACCGCAAGTACCACCTTGTCCTGACTCTTGTTATATGAGTCCGCAATACTCTCCAGTGTCTGAGCAGTCAGCCCAATCCATGCATGCCAGATAGTGATTTTCGTTGGTCCATCGGCCGAGTCAAGCGCTGCTACCGGGCATAGCTCTGCATCTCCACCGCCAGAACTTTCATTGCCCGTGCCGCCAGAGTCTGATCCACCGCAGGCAGTTGCAAAAAGTGCACACAGCACAAGTAGCGCTGCTCCGAGATGCATCCGGGTCTTTGGGCGACTTGGCCGAAGCTCAGCTAACTCAAATTGATAAGGGTTGGACTTGATAGGCATGGGGCAAGACTCCTGTGCTGAGTAGAACAAAGCGTCAGCGCGGAGTTTGGGTTCTCCGAGCCTGAGTCAAGCTAGTGGGGTTGGTCAGGCTATGCAGGGTTTCTAACTGAACGCAGGGTGAACGTTTCAACTCAATGCCGCTGCTGAGTCGCTTCCTCCGCCACAAGACACAGCAATAAGGGCCAAAAGGGCGAGGAGGAGCACAGGGCTTTTCAAGTAATTTTTCATAGTTCCCTTGGGGGTTGGGATGGGATGCGATGTGAGTTGCACGGCTCGCAAAAGAGCCCTCCGGTGAATAAACAATGATGGACTTGGGTTTAGCCTTTCACTGCGCCTGCAGTGAGTCCCCGAACGATCTGTCGTTGGAAGAAAATCAGAAGCACTAGAAGCGGCAATGAAGCGACGATAGCTGCGGCGAACCCAAGGTTGAGCTCACCGGGGTTTTCGGAGCCGATTGTTCGAAGAGCGACCTGAACCGTCTGCCAAGCACCTCGGTCGGTTGCAAACCGTGGCCATACGTACTGGTTCCAAGCACCAAGAAATGCAATCACCACAAAGCTGCCGATGATGGCCTTACTCATGGGCATGGCAACTCGAAATAAAAACCGCATGTGCCCATATCCGTCAAGCTCCGAGGCATCTCGCAAGTCTCGGGGTATCCCCAGGAAGCCTTGGCGAATAAGGAAGATACCTACTGCGGTGGCAAGAAATGGAAAGGTCAACCCTTGTACAGAATTCAGCAGTTGAAGCTTGCGGATGATCTCGACATTGGCAATCAGCGTCACTTCAATTGGCAGAAGTAAGGTGCCAATCACCAATACAAATGCCAGTTTCTTAAGGGGAAATTCAAGAAAGGCAAAGGCGTAAGCTGCCAGAACCGAAGTCAGCAACTGCGCAATCACAATGGTAAAGGTGACCACAAATGACAGCCCCATTGAGCGCCCAAGACTGGCCTGACCAAAGGCCCGGTTAAAGACGTCCCACTCAATGAATACCGGGTAAAGGGGTTGGCCGGCCGAGATGTATTTCAGCGGACTCGATAGTGCTCGCAACAGAAGCATGTAAATCGGAAAAAGCACGATTACTGACAGCGCCGAGAGCACAAGGTAAGTAGTCGCAGTGCCGAGTGCGTTACGCAGGCCACTTCGTGGTGCTTTCCCTGCTTCGCCGATTTTCGAGCTATCAGCTGCCATCGGTTCGGTCGGTTGAGGAGCTTGTTGTTGTAATGGGGCGCCGCTCTGCGCTGGTTGGGGCAGTTCAGTCGCCATAATGCACCCTCTTCGACATGATTGAGTATTGAGCTCCAGCAACTACTGCAGTCAGGACAAACAGCCCAAGTGAGTAAGAGGCCCGAATGCCGAGCGGACGTATTCCGCGCGGGTCAGCGATTTTGAACAAGAGAGTTTCGGTTGCGCCCCCTGGACCGCCACCGGTGAGGATCTCAATCTGAGCAAAGGCCTGTAGGGCGTTCACGACTAACACAATCCCCAAGAACAGCAACGCCGGTGAGATGAGGGGAACAGTGATCCGCCAGAACCTTCGGATTGCGCCGTAGCCGTCCAGGGTCGCCGCTTCTATGAGCTCATCGGGCACGGTTTGCAATGAGGCGAGAACCACAATGAAGGTCAGTCCAAGGTTCTGCCAGACCGAAGACAGCGACACAGCAAACAGCGCCGAGTTAGGGTCACGCAGGCTCAGCCAAGGAACATTTTTGAAATACCCGATCTCTGGATTAACCAAGGTGATGAACACCACCGATGCAACGGCAACCGATGACGCAACTGTTGACGAGAAAATAGTCTGAAATATTTTGATCCCCTTCAGGCGGCGATGCGTGGAGATTGCCAACATCACTCCAAGTAGTAACCCCAAAGGCACGGTGTAAATCATGTAGAGCCCTGAGTGAGTCAGGCCGCTGATGAAGTCATTGCTCGTCAGAGATGTCTGAAGTTGCTCAAGCCCCACATAACTCGCGGGCTTGTTTCTAAAGCGGGATTGCGTGTGCGTGGCGTACCAGAAGAGCCGATAAAGCGGATAGTAGGCAAAGACACCGAAGATAATCAGCGCTGGCAGCAAGAACAGGTACGCAAGTCCGGCGTCTTTGAGTTTGTTGCCAAGCTTGCGGGTCTGGGCTCGTGAAGGTGTGGACAGTGTTGTAGGCAGGGCTGTTGTAGGCGGGGCTGAGTTTGGATCTTGCGGGGATGCGCTCAATTGAGCCGCCCTGAAGAGACAGGATCAAACAGATGAACTCCATCTGGATCTGCTTGTAATGAGACTGCTTTGCCTATAACAACATCGGGAGAATCGTTGGTCTGACGAACCGTCATTAAAGTTGTTCCCACCAAACACACCACATGGCGTTCGTGGCCAAGCAGTTCAACGTTTTGTACGGTTGCTTGGAGTGCTCCCGGTGTTGTTCCCTGATCGGCTAGGTGAAGGTGTTCCGGACGGATGCCCACTACTAGCTCACTGCCCTCTTCCAATTCCCTGCCCGAGACGGCAGTGCCGGGGTTGCCAATAAACAGTGTGCCTTCGCTGGTAACAACTGCTGCCGGAGTTGAAGCGGTTGGTCCCTGCAGCCTGCCCGTAATGGTATTCATAGGTGGGCTTCCTATGAAGCTCGCTACAAACAGGTTTGCTGGCTTCTCATACACATCCTGCGGCGCTCCCACTTGTTGAATACGTCCGTCGTTGATGACAGCAATTCGATCTGCCATGGTCATCGCTTCGACCTGATCGTGGGTGACATACACAAATGTTGTTCCTAGCCTGCGGTGCAGGTCGACAAGTTCTAGGCGGGTTTGAGTACGGAGTTTGGCGTCAAGGTTTGAGAGGGGTTCGTCCATCAAAAACACCTCTGGTCGCCGAACAATGGCTCGGGCTAATGCAACGCGTTGGCGCTGGCCTCCAGAGAGTTCACCTGGCTTTCGAGCTAAGTACTGCGTCAGGCCCAGAGTTTCTGCTGCTTCGTGGACGCGCCGTGTGCGCTCAGCTGAATCTACTTTTGATTTCTTATTAGCTACGAGTGGTGACTCGATATTTTTCTCTACCGACATGTGTGGATAGAGCGCATAACTCTGAAAGACCATTGCGATATCTCGTTCGCGAGGCGGGATGTGATTCACGACTCGCTCGCCGATAGTAAGGATTCCGCTAGTGATTTCCTCAAGGCCTGCGATCATTCGCAGAGCCGTTGACTTGCCACAGCCAGAGGGTCCAAGCAGGACCATGAACTCGCCATCTGCGATCTGCAATGAGAACTCGTCTACCGCAACGGTGTCTCCAAACTTTTTTGTGACTTGGTCAAAGGCAACAGCGCTCATGTGTCTCAGCCTTGCAGTTGGTGTGAAAGTGTTTGGTTTGTCAGCGGTTATTGATTGAGTAAAACCCCCGCACAACAAACCGTTCTCACACAAGCTAGATGGCTCAGAGCCGTTTGGTTGCCAATGCATGAGTTCGTTACTCGATGTTTACCTTGCCGTCTTGAATTGCTCTGAGCACAGCCGAGATATTTTCGGAGACTTGCTTGGCCCCTAGGCGCTCAACAGTGCGAATGAGCGTTTCGGAATCAGGTATTGAGCCAGCTACCCAGCGAGCGAACATAGTTGTATCCATCCACTCGGCCTCTTCAGGATCAAGTGCCGTAGCTTGAAACTCCCCACGAATCGCTCGCCGCCGCATGCGGCCCCAGTCAAGCTCTTCGGCAGCTCGAAAAGTAGCCTCTGTAATTGTTTCTAAGGATGGAGTGACTGATAACTGCCCAGACTCATTGAGATCGGCAGGTTCTCCCGGGTGAAGCGCAACGGCTTGTTCCCAAGTCAGGCCCTCTATATTCATGGCTGCTTGTGTTACTTGATTCAGCCACAATCCAACGACGAGTTCCTCAAGAGATGGGGTGCCACCTGGCGTGGGCAGACCAAGCATGCGATGCAAGCAGTCGGTCACGATTCCATGAGCCGGCTGCAGGTCCTGTGGAGCAAAATCAGCTATCCATGGCTCTACGCTGCTTCCCCTCGGAGGTGGAGTCAGCATGTTTCCGTCGATAAATAACTGAGTGCAGGTTTCACCGGATCTGGTAACAACCACCCGAACTTGAGCATCTGCGCTCAGTAATTCTTTAGTTCCGCTGCGCGTTGCAGATCCTCCGAGGATGGTGCCAACGGCTTTCCAAGACTCAGGCAGAGTGATACCGAATAATCCAGCTGCGGGGGTCCGAGAATCCTCTGGCAAGGGCGCCGCATGTACGGTCAGGAACTCGCTGTTTGGCTCAAACCCGTAGAGCATGAATTCCTCCTGAAGCGAGATCAATTCGATATAGTCGCTTGCGCTGTTGAGGTCGCTTAACTGGTGACTGCTGGGTCGGTGCATGGGTGCTCCACGGATGGTGTTCTGAGAGGCCCAAAGAGTGGGTCTAACCCTGCCCCCCAAGACTGACAGAATGTGAGAGCTATCGGAAGCGGCTGAGTAGGGGAGCAGTCCCCAAAGCAGCGCTAGTAGGGCGCTGCTATTCGGTCGCAGTTGGCAAACGCAACTGGCATCCTTCGTCCGACGAGTTCTCTGGCAAGGCGAGCATCGCTTGCAACGTACTCATGCATCTCTTGCTCGGACAGCAGATGGATGTTTCTGCGGTCAACCTCAACGGGTTCGAATCCAAGAAGTCGGGACAGGGGCTTCAGGCCGCAGGACAGTTTGAACATTCTCCCGAGGTCTGCTCGGTAGAGCTGCAGCCCGTCGAGGTGACGATGCTGGCCCCAACTGCAGGTATAGGGGCGGGCGTGTGGAGTTCTTGTCCACTGAGTTGGCTCGTTCGGGCCAAACCTGAGTCCTAGTTGAATTCCGGTTCTCCTCGCTCTTTCAGCAATAAACGGTAGGTCGAAATTATTTCCGTTCCATGTAATGAGCACCCCTGCTGCTAAAGAAGAAATCAGGTGCTCAAGCTCCCGCAAAATGTGCAACTCCTCACCCTGAAGGACGAAGTCTTCTTCGGAGGTAGAAACCGCAACGGCCACAATTGCAGCAACGGTGGGATCAAGTCCGTTCACCGTTGTGTCCGTCTCTATATCTAGGCCGTACCACCGTGAAGGTGGTGGAGTACTCATAGCCTCCATGGTAGATCGGTGCACAGACACCCAACTCCTGAGCTGCTGAAGAGTTCTAAACGCCTGAACCGTATTGCCCCAGCCACTGCTAGCCGGGCCGGTACCATTCATGGTGAAAACCACTTTGGAGCTTCCGTGCCACGTCATCTGATAACTAGTGCCTTGCCGTACATCAACGGGGTGAAGCATCTTGGAAACTTGGTTGGTTCGATGCTGCCCGCCGATGTGTATGCAAGATACTTGCGTCAGTCAGGCGAGGAAGTCCTTTTTGTTTGTGCAACTGATGAACACGGCACGCCGGCCGAGCTAGCTGCTAATGCTGCCGGTCAGGAAGTAGATGAGTATTGTGCCGAGCAACACGAGGTTCAGCGGGAGCTGTGTGAACAGTTCGGGCTGTCTTGGGATTGGTTTGGCCGCACCTCTCGGCCTCAGAACTACGAACTCACGAATCACTTTGCGCAGAAGCTGCGCTCTGAGGGATTCTGCGAGATCCGCTCAACCGAGCAGATCTATTCCCTCACCGATCAGCGTTTCTTACCCGATCGCTATGTCGTGGGAACTTGCCCGAATTGCGGATACGAGCGTGCACGCGGCGATCAGTGCGAGAGCTGCGGTAAGCCTCTTGAACCCGTGGACCTGATAGACCCACGCTCCGCCATCTCTGGCTCTGCCGACCTAAAAGTGCGAAGTAGTAGCCATGTGTTTTTGCGTCAGGCAGCTTTGGCTGATCGCATTCGTTCTTGGATTGACACTCAAGATTCTTGGCCATCGCAGACTCGCTCAATTGCCTATAAATGGCTCGACGAGGGATTGCGCGATCGCGGAATTACGCGAGATTTAAATTGGGGTATCCCTGTAGATCCCGACGACTTTCCAGAGGTCGCAGGAAAGGTCTGGTACGTCTGGTTTGATGCACCGATCGGATACTTGGCAGCCGTTCGTGAATGGGCTGACGCTGGTTGCGGAGGTGAAGATCCGCAGGTTGAGTTTGATTCTTGGTGGCGCACCGATCGTGGCGCAGATCAGGTTGAGTACACGCAGTTCATGGGCAAAGACAATGTTCCGTTTCATACACTCAGCTTTCCTGCAACCCTTCTGGGCTCGGGCGAGCCGTGGAAGTTAGTTGACCGCCTGAAATCTTTTAATTGGCTCACCTATTACGGCGGAAAGTTTTCTACTTCAGATCATCGCGGCGTGTTTATGTCGGATGCACTTGAGTTGCTGCCAGCGGATTACTGGCGTTGGTACCTCATGGCGAATGCTCCCGAGTCTGATGACTCAAGCTTTACCTGGGAGTTGTTTGGGGCAGCAGTCAACAAGGAACTTGTTGGAACTTTTGGCAATTTAGTGAACCGAACTGTGACTCAAGTTGAGCGGCACTTTGACAGTTGTGTGCCTGATGGTGGCGTACCCGAAGCCCAAGAACTTGAACTCGCCGTTCAGATTCGAGAGCGCCTTGAGGAATATCTCGGCTATCTGAATGCTCTTGAGTTTAGAAAAGCGGCTGCTGCGCTGAGAGCATTGTGGTCTGTTGGAAACGTCTACTTAGAAACACGTGAGCCATGGAAAACAATCAAAGTTGATCAGGCAAGAACCGCATGTACTTTGCGAACAGCTCTAGAACTTTTAGTTGTTTGCGCAGTGGCCTCTGAACCTTTTATTCCCACTGCTTCGGCCAAACTGCAGTCGGCGTTCCCAACCGTTAATTGGGAGTCATTGCGTCTCACCACAGACCTGCTCAGCCAATCGCATCTGCAGTCCGGCGATGAACTCTGCTCCCCAGGCTTGCTCTTTAACAAACTGTCTGCCGAGCAATTAGCTGAATGGGAGCAGCGCTTTGATGGCGACTCCTTAGAACCCCGTGAGAGGGACGAAAATGAGGTGAGGAAGTGAATGTAGCTTCAGTTACTCGGCACCTTGGCAAGCAAGGTGGAAGGTTCTTGCTACTGGCTTTGGTGATTCTCGGCACTGGTGTAGGGCTTGGTCTTGCGCTTGCGTACCCCGTCAGTCGGGTGCAGTTTCAAGACTCTGATGCCGTCCGACTTGATCAGGCCCGGCTAGCTGGAAAAGTTGACCCTGATCAAGCGCTGGCCCAGCAAGGAGATTTTGCTGTCGGCTGGGAAGTTGGCGACCCTTCGTTGAGTTCCTTTGGGCTGTTGGGTTCTGATTTTTGCGGAGAAGCAGTTGAGCTTCCAACTGAGGTATCACCGAAGGCGGTGTCTGTTTTTGCTCAGCCGGCGAAGTCCTCGGTGTTGATCTCTGAAGCCGTTCGTGTTGACGGCTGGCAGTCGGCAACTGACTATGTGGATTCGGTGAGCGATGCACTTGGAAAATGCGATGAGTTCTATCGAACCGACCTCACAGGAGCCCGTGTTCAGGTCGAGATCAAGTCTGGCCCGACAGAGGGGCTCGTCACTGATCAAGTCTCCCGCAGATTTGTGGCGAGCGATGGCTCAAACGTGCAGGTTTGGTCAATCATGGCAGTCGGCGATGTAATCGTCTCCTTGGATTACATAGGTCCTGCCGCCCCGCAAAAATCTTTGCTTCGTGACCTTGAGCGAAAGATCCTTCTTCGAGTGGCTCCAGAGAACTTTGCGATCGGTGGCGCAGTGGTGACGAGTGTTCCCACTGGACCCTCTGCGGTCGAGTCAGAAACCACCGTGATTGAGGGTGGAGCTGCAGACGAGTTTGTGGGTGATCAGCCATCAGCCGAGGAATCTTCAACAACCCTGCCCGGCTAGCCCACCTCCCTCACCCACCTCCCTCACCCACCTCCCTCACCCAACTTCTATGTTTTGTCTTGCGAGGGACCCCCTATAG
>JBBDMQ010000315.1:0-2598 GCA_040878245.1 Microthrixaceae bacterium | reverse complement strand
ATGCTCCCACCCCCCTACATTGGGCCACCTACTGCCTCAACCCCGCATGTGATACCCCCAAGCGGTTTCTCTTCGCCAGTGATGCCCCCAAGCGTTCCCCAATTCACGGCACCGCAACAAGCAGCAACTGCAGGCACGGCAACTGCCACTGCTGTGCCCTCGGTCCAGTGGTATTTCACTTGGTGGGCACTGGTTCCATTTCTACTGCTCTGTTGGCCAGTAGGACTCGTGTTGCTCTGGATAAGCCCGCAGTCGCGAGGCGCCAAGGTAGGCGCTTCAGCCGTGACCGCAGTCTTTTTTGGCCTGTTGCTCCTGAGTAGCGGCAATTCCGACTCTGGTGAGACAGCATCAGAGCGAGCGACCAATGTCCAAACCTCGACAACTGAACTGGGTGCCTCCTCTGTCAAGCCAACTACTTCGACGGTGCTCACCACAACAACAACAACAACAACTCCAACAACAGTTGCTCCAACAACGACTACCCCAACAACAATTGCCCCAACTACGACTCTGCCGCCGCCTCCACCCACGGCGCCACCGGCACCGGCTATCAGCACTTCGCAAAGTAACGCTCGCCGGTCAGCATCCTCCTACCTCGATTTCTCGGCATTCTCTCGCACCGGCCTCATAAGTCAACTTGAGTTCGAGGGCTACTCCACTGCCGATGCAGCCTGGGCTGTGGATGATCTAAACCCAGACTGGAATCAGCAAGCTGCCAAGAAGGCCGCCAGCTATCTAGATTTTTCTGGGTTCTCTAGGAGCGGCCTCGTTGACCAACTCCTCTTTGAGGGCTTCACCCAAGCACAGGCCGAGTACGGGGTTAGTACCACCGGCCTGTAGACAACGGGCTTTATCCGGATTCAAGTCCGGCCCGATCGATTTGAGTTATCTGGCCCAGTTGACCGCCGCAACTTTTTCGTTGAAACACGACCAACTTAATCTCTCTTCAATAAGTAGGGTTGCGTGAAGCAATCTGACTGAAGGAGATCGAAATGTCTGGCATGACCATTGATATCGGTATTGACGAAGCAGATCGTCAGGCCATCGCAGCTGGCCTCTCCCGACTACTCGCCGACACCTACACGCTCTATCTCAAAACCCACAATTATCACTGGAACGTGACCGGCCCAATGTTCCAAACCCTGCACCTTATGTTCGAGACTCAGTACAACGAGCTTGCACTCGCAGTCGACCTGATAGCGGAACGTATTCGTTCGCTCGGAGCACCTGCTCCTGCTAGTTACCGTGAGTTCTCTGAGCTGTCTTCAGTTCCGGAAGAGGATGATCAGCCAGCTGCGCAAGAGATGATCCGACGCCTAGTAGCCGGGCAGGAAACTGTTGCCCGCACTGCGCGCTCGGTGTATCCAGTGGTCGAAAAAGCACATGACGAACCAACTGCCGATCTACTCACCCAGCGGCTGCAGATTCATGAGAAGACTGCTTGGATGCTCCGCAGTCTTCTCGCCTAAGTAGTTGCAGAAGATTTAACAGCCGAAATCATTCCGCTGTCCTCAACCGTTTCAATGGCCTCAACCGTTCCAAAGGCCGCAACCGTTCCAAAGGCCGCAACCGTTCCAAAGGCCTCAACCCATTTGCGAAGACAGGTGCTGCCGCTCACCGAACCTCACACCGGGCCGTGATGAACGAACACCTATTTGTTCAACCTCACACAAAGATTTCTTGGTGGCTACAGTTCTTAGATGGGCTTCTGACCCACGCAATGCCAGTTCAGCGTCAGAAGCTGCTCCTCTTCGGCCTGAATATACGAAAGGCTGTTGGCATTCATCCGCTGCAGCAAAGCGTCAGTTTTCTTGGGGATCAGGTGCAGCTTCGCTAAGAATTTGAAGATCCTCTCGTACCGAGTGAACAATGCGACTTCCTTTTTGATCAACTCCACAGCTGGACGCCCAACCGAGGAGAGCAGCTCAAAACCTGCATCTCTATAAGCATCCTCCCAATAGCGGTAATGCCAAAAGCCGCCAAACACTGTCAACTCGCGAGTGTGCTGGATCAGGGTTCGCTTGTGCTCATCATCTCGGTCATAGGCGTCAAGTGCTGCAACGTCGTTGATGACGAACCGGCCGCCCGGCTTCAGAACTCGAAGTACCTCTGCGAAGGTAAAAGCGTGGTCGCTGACGTATGTCATCGGCTGGATTGCGTAGATGGCATCGAAGGAGTTGTCGTCGAACTCGAGCGCCTTATTAAAGTCGCCCACAGCGAAATTGGCGGCAGGCAGGTTTGGATTTCGCCATGCTTTTTCTATCTGCGAGCGATCAAGGTTGACTCCGAACGGGGTCGCACCAGTCAGCTCGGCAATGTGCTCGGCAATGGCTCCGCAACCGCATCCCAGGTCCAACACTTTTTCACCCGGGAGGAGCTGTAAATCATTCGCTACAATTTTTTCGAAGAGAATCTGGTTAGCGAGTACCGACCGCTGCGAGTCAATCGTCGGCGGCATATACATCTTCTCGACAGAGCCAAGAGTGCACAGCAGGTGGATCACCTTATAGAGCTCGGTGAGTTCATTGCTGCTGCCTTGTGGATACCCTCGCAGAGGTACGCCAGCCTGGTAGTCGGCCAAAGTGTTCTCTGGCGAGT
>JBBDMQ010000314.1:0-2601 GCA_040878245.1 Microthrixaceae bacterium | reverse complement strand
CTGAATTCGGTTGCAACGAAGGGCCCATTTACAGTTGGCTCAAAGAAAATAATATGGCCTGGAGCAGAACCTGAAGACGCATTCACTGCTTGCTCGGCTGCACGAATCTGCTTGATAGCTGCTGCGTAGAATTGTGCAAGGCCAACCAGCGTGATGTTTTGGTCAAACCCATATCCCGGCTCGTTGAGAAGATCAAACCCCGCCACTCCGGCATCCTCGGCAAACTGAGTGGCAATAAACCCCCAGAGCTCGGCAAGCTCATCTTGGATACGACCTGCGTTCCTATAGAAGTTTTCCCATGCGGCCCGAACTGCCGGGCTGTTCTCGCGGCCTCCCGGGGTGCAGGTCGGGTAGCCATCGGTCAGAGTTGCCCATGCTGGCGCACCGTCCCAGCCAACCTGATGTGTAGTGCCCGCTGGGCAAATTTCGTTTGTTGGAGTGAACACAAACTTCGACCAAGCATCTTGGTGCATATCGATGACAACGTAGATGCCGTGTTCGTTTGCGTCGGCAACAGCTTGGCGGACCTGAGCGAGGTAACTCAGATCGATCTCATCGCGCACCGGCTCCCATGCCGACCAACTAGTTACTAGCCGCACCACGTTCATGCCCTGCGCTGCAGCATCTGACCAGTCGGTCTCATTCAAGGTGGCAACCGTGGGCAAGCTCGGGTCGGTAGAGAAGTAATCGCCAAGGTGATTGAAGTTCACACCGCGTAACAAGACCTGCCGCCCATATGAGTCGTAGACACCCGCCTGAGCGCCCCGGGTGGCGGTAAGCCAACTCAAGTCGGTGCTCGGCCCCGGGTCAGTCACTAAAGGCGGTAGACCGCTCGGAACACATGCCGAGGCAAGTAGCGCAAGCGCAATAAGCGCCCCGCCTATAGACCCTCTCAGAATCCCAGTTCGTTGCATCGTTTTGAATTGCATATTTCCCCGAGTCCCCGGCTGGATCATCCTGAGATGGTCGCAGAAAATCAGGTAAATAGCCACCTGAATATTTCGATGCTGCAGCTCATCGCAATGCCGCAAACAACTCTGCTCAGAATGTCTTGGAAAGGGACTTTGTGCCCTAGTCACGCGAGCGCTTTGGGTCAAGAGTGCTGTTGGGAGATTTACCTATTACAGATTTAAGACTCCGATGTGACATTACTCAGACAGAACAAATTTCGAAACCTACAGATTGGGCTCTTGCAGCGAGGGTTTTCCGTCGCACTGCAGTCGCCATTGCTGCAGTGTTCTTTGGCGTAATTTCGCTACTTGTTCAATTCACGGCCGCTGGTGCAGCTTCCCCTGGTGGAAATCCTAATAACCCAACCTATTGGGAAGCGCTGTACTCACTGCCAGCCGGATCCTGCGTTAAATTTGACCCTCCGAACACTGAAAACACTAGTGGCTACCTTGATGATGGCGGTAAGGCTGTAGTGCTCAACTCTGGGTCTTGGAGGCTCTTAGTTGTCAAGGGCGGTGCTGTAGACATCGGCGAGGGTAACGGCAACGTTGTTTATGGGTTCCCGACTGCCGGAGAATTGTATTACTCCCCAAATAATGGGGGCGGCAATGTGCCTCAGGTCAGTCATTGGATCATCTGCGTAGCTGAGCCGACGACGACTACGACTACAACTGTGCCGCCTTCGACGACTACTACAACTGTGCCGCCTCCGACGACGACTTCAACTGTGCCGGTAGAGGTGCTAGGGGCTACTACCACGAGCATTCCGTCCGAGGTGCTGGGGGCTACTACCACGATCGTCCCGTCCGAGGTATTAGGAGCAACTCAGACCGCCGCCGAAACCTCGTTGGCCTTCACCGGTAGCGATCTGATTCGCTTGCTCCTGGCTGCAGCATCATTGATTGGCTCAGGAATCACTGCGTTGCAAGCTCGTCGCCGATACTAAAAACAAATCTGGGTGAGCCCTGCTCAAGGCCTTCAGTCTGCGAGCTTTGAGCAGGGCCTCCCTCTGCCTGAGCAGGGGATTTAGTGGCGGAGAGTGGGGGATTCGAACCCCCGGAGGCTTGCACCTCAACGGTTTTCGAGACCGTCCCATTCGTCCGCTCTGGCAACTCTCCGCTGTGGAACTTAGCGGACTAGCGCCGAGTTGCGAAGAACGAGACCAATAACTCTGCGCACTCGGCTTCTCGGACCCTTCCCCGAACCGAAAACTCGTGGTTAAGTCGGGGATCTTGGCCAAGGTGATAGAGCGATCCGAGCGCTCCGGCTTTCGGGTCCTCAGCTCCAAAAACCACGCCGCTGATTCGAGATGCCCAGAGTGCACCGGCACACATCGGACATGGCTCCAGAGTCACCACAACTAGGCAGTCATCTAATCGCCAGCGGCCCAGTGCTGTTGACGCATCCTTAATCACAAGCATCTCGGCATGAGCAAGTGGGTCGGCGTTGACCTCACGTTCGTTATGGCGTGCGGCAAGTAGCTTTGCCGGACCGGGGTTGCTTGCAGTCCCACCAAGCTGAACCACCACGGCGCCAATGGGTACGTCCTCATGTGTAAGCGCGGCGGCAGCTTGATCGAGTGCAAGCTGCATCCAGTCTTCGTGAAGCGGGTCGGCAGGCAGAACGGGATGATCAGGACGCATGCGTGCA
>JBBDMQ010000313.1:0-2622 GCA_040878245.1 Microthrixaceae bacterium | reverse complement strand
ATCAGTTAAACCTCTTGATGGTTCTGTTCAATGGCCTGCGCAATGGTCTGCAGAACAGTGGTTTTGCCGGCCTTTGGCGGTGACACAATCAGCCCACGTTGACCTTTTCCAATGGGCGCAATCAGGTCAATGATTCGTGAAGTCATGTCATAAGGGTGATCCTCACGCTCTAAGCGAAGATGCTCAGCCGGAAATACTGGGGTGAGGTCATCAAAGTTCACTCGGTCGCGAGCCAACTCTGGATCTACGCCATTGACGGCATCGATCCTGAGAAGTGCGGGATTTTTCTCACCTCGGTTTGCAGGCCGACTGGCACCGGTCAACCAATCACCGCGACGCAAACCAAGCTGCCTTGTTTGCTTCACCGACACATATACATCTTCACGACTTGGCAAAAGTCCGTTCACTCGCAAAAAGCCATAGCCCTCGTCCCGAAGATCAAGTACTCCTGCCACCTCGACTAGCTCGCCCTCCCAAGGTTGCGAACCCTCAAAGCCGTCTTCTTGCCTGTCGCGACCGCGACGTCGGCGACGGCGGCGCGGATCACCATCTTGATTCTGAGCGTCATCTTCTGATGAACCACCAGAACCGGACCCCTGACGCGTTCCATCCAAGGTAGTGGTGGGCTCGGCCTGCCCTGCACCCTCGGACTGAGTTCTTCTATCAGAGGATTCACGCTGTGATCCTTGACCGTTGGTTTGCAAAGACTTGCCTTGCTCCGAGGAGTCGTTCATCTCGGTGGTGTCGGTAGTTGAGCTGACTTGCTCTGTCGCTGCACGCTCTCCTGAATCTGCCGGGCCTGAATCTGCCGGGCCTGAATCTGCCGGGCCTGAATCTGCCGGGCCTGAATCTATTGGGCCTGAATCTGCCGCTACGGCCGAGTCTGCTGGAGGTGAGTCTGCCGCCACTGCTGAGCCTGTTGAAGCTGAGTCTGTTGAAGCTGATTTTGTTCCGACGGAGTCTTCGCTGATCGCAGAATCGGAATTCACGCCGGCTAACTCCAGGATCATGGTGATGATGTCGGCTTTTTTCACCCTACTCGTAGGTTTGCCACCTAGCGCTTGAGCAATGACTGCAAGTTCCGAGCGATCTTTCCGCTCAAGTCCATCAAGGTCTATCGAATCAGCACTCACGGCTCAGACTCACTTTTCGTTTAGGCAGCAAGCAAATGTCTCTGCTGCGGTTTCTTCTTCATGTCAATTCCGAAACTCAAGGAGTTCGTCCAACATCACTACAACTCCCGTCGACTCTTGAGTCTGAGGATGGATCAACCAGTGAAGAGCTGAGCGGTTTCAGAACTCAGAACCTGACGTGATGGCCAGTGAACCCCGAAATCCCCTTGGCACAAATGCCGAAGACCCGTCAATCTAGCGAGGGCGGGTAGTTGCCGCAAGACAACTCGACAACTAGTTCCGTTGAAGTAACGCAGACATAAGTTTGTGACCAGGTACTACTTGGCTCTGCTCGGTCCCTACCTCGGTGTACTCCCCGCCAGGCCCGTCGAATCGGGAGTCAACAAGCACATAGGGAACGGTGGTGCTGGTATGAGTCTTGAGCAACAACGGCGTTGCGTGGTCGGGCGCCATCAGTAATCGCCAATCCCCCATGGCGTCTAGAGCAGGAATCAGATCTGCAAGGACTCGAGCGTCCCAATTCTCTAGTGCCCTCACTTTTTCCTCCACATTGCCAGCGTGGCCAGCCTCATCAGTTGCCTCAATATGAATGACAAACAAATCAGTGTCGCCCTGCAACGCATGTATCGCAGCGTCACGCTTGCCCTCATAGTTGGTGTCATACCAGCCGGTTGCGCCATCAACCTGAACAACCTCCATGCCAGTCAACACACCGAGTCCTCGAACAAGGTCGACTGCAGTAACCATGCCAGCCTGTATGCCGAAGGTCTGCTTAAAAGAAGGCAGCTCGGGCTGATGACCTTGGCCCCACAACCAGACTTGATTTGCCGATAAGTGATCGAACTGCTCAAGCACCGCTCGACTTGCCTGCATCAAATCTGTCAAGCGCCGACCCGCTTCACCAGTTGGCCACTTTGCGGGAGCATCACTGAGATCATGTGGCGGAACACAATCAGCTGCTGCCCACGACTCTGGCGCAACCATGATGTGGCGATATTGAACCCCCGGGTGAAAGGTAACTTCGGCCCCCACACCAGAACCCAACTGCTGGTCCAGTGCCTGAATAACCTGCGCAGCGTCTTCAGTACTGGGGTGACCACCAGCAAAATCAGCCATGATGCCCTCTGGGTGCTCTGGGTCGATCACGACGGTAGATAGGTTGCAACGAAAGGCAACCTGATCGGGTCGGATTCTGATCCCTAAAGATGCAGCCTCAATCGGTGCGCGACCAGTGTGATACACCGCTGGGTCATAACCCAACAACGACAGGTTGCCCACATCACTTCCTGGTGGCATGCCCTCGGGGATGACTGCCGCTCGGCCTACCGTGCCACGAGCCGCTAGCGATCGCAAGACCGGCATCTTGGCCACTTGCAACGGGGTTTTCCCTGCGAGATCGGGGTGTGGTTCGTCGGCGCAACCATCGGGAACGCAAATCACATACTTCATAGGCTTCATTCTTACTCACCCAGACCACCCACCGTGTTTT
>JBBDMQ010000312.1:0-2631 GCA_040878245.1 Microthrixaceae bacterium | reverse complement strand
GGGGGCTCCGCAAGACTTTTTAGCTCGGCCACTGAGGTGGATGCAGTGGATTTCTCAGTATGGGGGAACCGGCACAGCAGGACCCAACTTCTCGTACTCACTTGCAGCTCGAGCGCTGCGGCGAACTGATGAAGTACTTGACCTGTCGCACATGCGCGTCTGGCTAAATGGTGCCGAGCCGGTAGACCCCGAGACCTTTCGCAGTTTTTTTGCGGCTGGCGAAAAGCACGGGCTCTCTCCGAACGGTGCGTTTCCGGCGTTCGGTATGGCCGAGGTGTGTATCGCAGGTTGCTTCCCAGTCCCCGAGGCTGGTTTGCTGACGGATTGGGTTGATAAAGCTGCTCTGGAGCACGATCGTCTGGCAGTACCTGCCGAGCCCGGATCTGCTGGAGCAACCGAGCTAGTTCTCCTCGGCAAACCAGTGCCTGGCCTAGAGATAGAGATTATTGACTGCACCACCGGAGAAGTCTGTTCTGATCGCCAAGTGGGCGAACTCAAGATCACCGGCAACTCGCTGACCTCGGGTTATTACGAGCAACCAGAAGAGACTGCGGAACTTATAGTTGATGGTTGGCTTCACACTGGAGATCTTGCGTACACCGTTGACGGAACGCTTGTAGTCTGCGGTCGAATCAAAGATGTGATCATTGTGGGTGGCCGAAACGTCTTCCCTCAAGACATCGAAAAGGTGGCTGGAGAGGTTGACGGCGTTCGCACTGGCAACGTCATTGCCTTCGGCATTGAGGGCAGACAAGGTGCGCAAAATATTATCGTCGTTGCTGAAGCTCGCTCAAGCGACCTTGCCGAAGTTGCAAGAATGACTAGTTCGGTGGTGACCGACTCTGTAGGCATCCCGCCGAAAAGAGTCATTCTTGTCGAACCTGGGACTGTACCTAAGACATCTTCGGGCAAGTTGCAACGCACAGCCTGCAGGCAGCAGTTTATCGAGGGGACGCTTGCCACTCTGGACTATTCTTAAGTCCAATCGTTCATTGAGGTCACTCGGCATGCAAATGACTAGTTCTTGTATGGGGGCAAGAGTGACTCTACTAAAGGGTGAATTAACTAAGGGGTGGAT
Source organism: Microthrixaceae bacterium (assembly GCA_040878245.1). Lineage (GTDB taxonomy): Bacteria > Actinomycetota > Acidimicrobiia > Acidimicrobiales > Microtrichaceae > IMCC26207. Next base: position 1,553 of record JBBDMQ010000312.1, on the reverse strand, counting down.
AAGTCGTTGTCTGTGATTGAAGACAGGAAACAGTTCCTGAAAGACAATCTGAGCCTGTTCCTCCCTGGCCTCGGCATCTTGCTTGCCCAAGTTCTGCTGTTCCCGATGCCGTCTGGGGCATTCCTTTCGGGCCTTATTCTGGGAATGCTCGGGGCACTGAGTGCTCTTGGCTTGGCTTTGGTCTGGCGAGCAAACAGGATTGTGAACTTTGCTCAGGGTGACCTCGGCGGTTTACCCGCAACCTTTGCAGTGTTACTCGTGAGCTTGGCTGGCCTTCCATGGCTCCTGAGCGTGACGATTGGCTTTGCTGCGGCGTTGTTACTTGGACTGATCGTCGACATTTTAGTGATCCGCAGATTTTTCAGTGCCCCACGTTTGCAACTCACAGTTGCAACGCTAGGACTGGCTCAGATACTGGCCTTTTGTTCTTTGCTCCTTCCGGGGCTCTGGGACGCAGCGCCAGCTATTCGGAGTATGCCTGCACCGTTTGAGTTCTCCTTCAGCACCGGCGGGGTTCGCTTTGATGCAAGCGACTTGCTCGCAGTTGTGGTGGCTCCATTGCTGCTACTCGCTGTTGCACTGTTCTTGAAACTCACCGATACCGGAGTTGCAGTTCGCGCCTCGGCTGAACGGTCTGATAGGGCTTCGACATTAGGAATTCCTGTACGCCGTCTTGAGGCTCAAGTCTGGGTGCTAGCAGCAGGACTTGCGTATATCTCCATGGTTCTGACCGCTGGAGTTACCAGTCTGCCGTTTGGAGTAGGACTGGGCCTGTCAGTTGTGCTTCGAGCGTTGACAGCGCTCATCGTTGGGCGAATGACACACCTAGTAGCTATTGCTGTCACTGCTGTTTCGCTCGGAGTTTTAGAAACTGGGGTCAGGTGGAACACCGGGGGCTCCTACTTGATGTCGCCCATCCTTGCGGGCCTCATCATCGTGTCGCTACTGCTGCAACGCCGCCGAACGCGCAGGTCAGAGGCAGAGGATTCTTCCTCTTGGGATGCGATGAGTGAAGTGCGTCCGATCCCGGCTGCTCTCAGCAGATTGAAAGAAGTGAGAGTTGCCCGATTTGCGGTTATAGGTTCCGTGGCAGCAGTAGTGCTCGGAGTTCCACTTTTGCTTGGCACAAATGGCCAGTTTAAAGCGGGTGTGATTGTGATTTTTGCCATGATCGGCATGTCGGTAGTGGTCCTCACAGGGTGGGCCGGGCAGGTCTCACTTGGGCAGATGGCCTTTGTAGGAGTGGGAGCTTCAGTTGGTGCATGGGCCACTGTTGACCAAGGCTGGGAGCCTCTCACTTCGATGCTGGTGGCAGGAGTACTTGGGGCGTTCGTAGCAGTGCTCGTCGGATTGCCAGCGTTGCGCCTTCAAGGCTTATATCTGGCGGTTACTACTCTTGCTATTTCGGTTGCCGCCTCTGAATGGATATTTTCAAATCGAGCGGTTGACTGGATTCCCGAAGGCCGATTTGAGCGACCACAGCTGCTATTTCGACTCAGCCTAGATACACCCCTTCGCTTGTATTATTTCTCTCTTGCTGTGTTAATCGCAAT
>JBBDMQ010000311.1:0-2633 GCA_040878245.1 Microthrixaceae bacterium | reverse complement strand
GTGGCAAACTCTTTCTGTGTCGATCAGCATTGCAACCATCAACGTCAACGGCATCCGAGCAGCTGTTCGCAAGGGCATGCTTGACTGGATTGAGGGTTTCTCACCGCAGGTCATCACCATGCAAGAAGTGCGGGCACCGGACAACCTGTTGAGCGAATTGCTTGGCGAGGGCTGGTTCATCGCTCACGATGAGTGCTCAGCCAAGGGCCGGGCTGGAGTAGCAATCATTTCCCGGCTGCCATTGAAGGGAATCTCGGCGCAACTTGGCGGCTCTGCCTATAACGATTCGGGGCGATGGATTGAGGCAACGCTTCAGACTGAGGATGGCGCTGAACTCACGGTGATCTCTGCATATGTTCATACTGGAGACGCTGATGACGCTGGCCGAATGGAGGAGAAACTTGCCTTCTTGCGAGATGGAATCCATCGGCTAACAGAGCTTCGAGACGCCGGAAGCCACGTGCTTTTTACTGGCGACTTAAATGTGGCGCACCATGAGGTCGACATCAAGAACTGGCGCGGAAATATAGGTCGCGCGGGGTTCCACCCAGACGAACGCGCTTATCTTGACCAGCTCCTTGATCAACTGGGCTGGGTAGATCTAGGTCGCAGGCTGAGCGGAGACGGTCCAGGGCCCTACACCTGGTGGTCGTATCGGGGGCAGGCGTTCGATAACGATGCTGGTTGGCGCATCGACTACCAAATCGCAACGCCCGAACTTGCCGAGTTGGCCTCCACTGCCCAAGTGCATAAGGCGGCAACTTATGACACGAGATGGTCAGATCACTCTCCGCTGAGTGTTGAGTTTGACCTATAGCGACTTAAGTAGGTGGCAGAGAATCTGCCGCTATGTTGTCGAGAACTCCGAGCGGTTACTGACCGCCGAGTTCAGAGATTCGATCAGTTCAAGCACAGTTGATTCATCTCCGGGAAGATCGAGCTTTGACTCCCAAGCATGCAGTTGGGTGTTCACATGAAGCGCAACTTCTTGACCTTTGGCGGTGAGTTCGACCACCACACGTCGGCCGTCAAAAGGATCTGCTGAACGAATAACTAAGCCGTCATTCACTAAACGATCCAACGTCAATGTCATGCCGCCGGTGGTTCGGCCCAATATCGCTGAAAGTGCGGTAGGTGCGCTACGACCTGAGCTGGCATTACGAATCACTCCGAGTACCAAGTAATCAGCCATAGTCAACCCGGCACTACTTGCAATCTGTTCCAACACGTTGCTTACCGAAAGGTTCAATCGAACTATGGCGCCAAGTAGGCCGTCACCAGCGCTACTAGGCACTGATGCCAAATCGCTCTAGCCCGTATGCCCGAATTGCGTTACCCCGCATAAATTCGTAGCACTCGACAGCGTCCATGTTTGCGCCAGAGCAGAGCCGATGTGCCACCGAACGCGACTCAGGCCACGTGCCATCAGTGTGTGGATAGTCAGTCTCGAACAGAATGTGCTCTAAACCAACGGCCTCTCGGCTCTTCAGACCATGCTGATCATCAAACACGCAGCCCCACACCCGGTTCTTCACAATTTCGCTGGGCAACTGATCTAGCTTCACGCCAGCAGCGGCACCTTCGCTCGCAACGATGTCCATCCGCTCAATCAAGTAGGGCATCCATCCAATCTGACTTTCAGAGAACGAGATTTTTAGACTCGGGAAACGTGACAACGTTCCAGAAAACACCCAGTCGGTCAACGAGCCTTGAGCGTTCTGTGAGCTCAACGCCATTGACACACCAAGCGGAGCATCTGGACTTGTTGATGGCATCGTGGAAGATGACCCAATGTGCATAGATACTGTGGTGTCAGTCTCCATGCAGGCATCCCAAAGAACATCCCACTCACCGCTATGCATGGATGCACAACCAAGTTTTGACGGGTTCTCAGAGAACCCGATTGCGTAGCTACCCTTTGCAGCGCAGCGACGAACCTCTGCAGCTGCAAGTACTGGGTCCCAAAGCGGCACAAGGGTCAACGGAATCAGCCGACCTGCGCCATCGCCGCCACACCAGTCCTCAATCATCCAGTCGTTATAAATCTGCAAGCAGGCCATCGCAAGTTCTTTATCTGACCGCTCTGCAAAGCCTTGCCCTGCAAAGCGAGGGAAAGTATTCGGATAGTTGATTGCGGCTTCAACATGGTTGTGATCCATGTCAAGCAAACGGGCGGTGCGGTCATAGGTTCCCGGCCGGAAATCCTCATATATCGCAGGCACATTGATCTGGTCCTCAGCCGCATAACCGACAGCAGCGTGCAGTAATCCAGTTGGCATAACGAGATCATCAAAGAGCCATAGGTCGCAGAGTTTGCCGGCCTCATCGTTGCGAGTAAAGCCATAGTGGCCGCCTTTGAACTCAAGTGAGACTTTCTCTCGTACGACGCGTGGCCCGCGCTCTCGCATGCTTGGCGGCAGTTGCTCCTGCCAGAGAGTCCTTGGCTCAAGAATGTGATCATCAACGGAAATGATGAGCGGAAGATCTTCCTCGGCTGGGGTGACGGAAGTAGCAGGAATTGTTGCAGTCATAGGGTTACTTTCTACTCTCTAGTAATTGGGTTGGCGGGTCGGCTAGTTGGCGGGTCGGCTAGTTGGCGGGTCGGCTAGTTGGTGGGTGTTTCTGTGATTGAG
>JBBDMQ010000310.1:0-2638 GCA_040878245.1 Microthrixaceae bacterium | reverse complement strand
ATACAGCCACTCCTGATACAGCCACTCCTGATTCCGAGACTTCTGCGGCGTTGAGTTCCCCTGCGCCAACATCGAATCAAGTTGTGTTGCCCATGGCTACAGACTTAATCACTGATATACCACCCTCGGCCTCGGAGCTAGATGGCGGCTCAGATATAGAGTCCCCAGGCAAAATCATTCGAATCGGAGCAATGATCAAGCAGCTTCTAGAAGAGGTCAGAAATACTTCGCTCGACGATGCCTCGAGGGAACAACTCGGCCGGATTTATGACAGTTCGATTCTTGAACTAAAGACTGCTCTGTCGCCAGAACTCGGGCAAGAACTCGATAGCTTGAGTTTTGATTTTACAGCTGAGGAACCGCCCACTGAAGCCGAAGTACGCCTAGCACAGGCACAGCTTGTGGGCTGGCTTGAAGGGCTATTCCATGGAATCCAAGCCACGTTGGTTGCCCAACAGATGGCAGCACGGCAGCAGCTTGAAGGAGTTCGTGGCGAGCTTCCCGAGCGCTCTGGCTCAGCCCCGATTCCGGGGCCCGGCTACATCTAGCCGAGGTGTTGTGAGCGGTTTACCCCCGCCACTCCGCCAAGGTCAAAGGTTCTGAGAGAAGCGCGCGATACTCAGTACAGCCCGATGCAATTGCATTGGAATCGACCTTGCACGTTGCAGCGTGCCATAACAACTCTGGGGAGGCGTGCCGGCCGTGGCAGATTCTTTTGTCCACCTTCATCAGCACACCGAGTATTCAATGCTTGACGGTGCATCGAGAATTGGTGACGTTGTTGCCGCAGCGGTCAAAGATGGACAGCCGGCAATGGGTATTACCGATCACGGCAATATGTATGGGGTTCTTGACTTCTATCAAGAATGCAATCAAGCGGGGGTTAAGCCGATCATCGGCAGCGAGCTTTATATGGCCTTTGAGCACCGTGATGAACGTCTGCAGCTGCGGAATTCACGCATGGATGACTCTGGAGGAGAGGCCGAAGGCGGAAAGAAAGCTTATTACCACCTGACAACCTTGGTAGAGAACCAAGTTGGCTACAAGAACCTGATACAGCTGTCCTCACGGGCCTTTATGGAGGGCTACTACCGCAAGCCAAAGATCGACTGGGAAATCCTCGAGGAGCATTCCGAAGGCCTCATCGTTACTACGGGCTGCCTAGGTGGGCATGTGCTGCAGGCCATGATGAACCAAGGCTTTGACGCTGCTTGTGAGCGTGCCGGCCGCCTGCTCGATATTTTCGGCCGTGATCATCTATTTGTAGAGATTCAAGATCACGGGATTCCCGATCAGCTCAGAACAAATCCTCAATTGATTCAGTTGGCAAAGCGACTCAAGCTCCCGCTACTTGCCACCAACGACAGCCACTATGTCCACCGAGGCGATGCTGTTGCACATGATGCACTTTTATGTGTTCAAACAAATTCGCAACTGAGCGACCCAGACCGCTTTCGTTTCCATGGAGATCACCACTACATCAAGTCAGCTCAAGAGATGCGCTATCTCTTTAAAGAGATTGAGGTGGCCTGTGATAACTCGCTGTGGATTGCCGAGCGCTGTGAGCTAGAAATCGAGTTCGGGAAGCCTCTCCTACCCAACTTTCCGCTTCCAGAGGGGTTTACAGATGATGCTTCTTACCTTGAGCATCTGACCTTTGCTGGCGCGCATGCCCGCTGGGGAGATGACCTTCCAGACACAGTGCTTGAGCGGCTTGCCTATGAACTCAAGGTGATTGGAGATATGGGGTTCTCTTCATACTTTCTGATTACTTGGGACCTCATCAAACATGCTCGTGATAGCAACATTCGTGTTGGTCCAGGCCGAGGTTCCGCTGCGGGTTGTGCAGTTGCATACTGCCTGCGCATTACTGACCTAGACCCCATCAAATACGATCTGCTCTTTGAGCGCTTCTTGAACCCCAGCCGGGTCTCGATGCCAGATATCGATATGGATTTTGACTCTCGATATCGCGATGAAATGATCCGCTATGCGGCGGAGCGTTACGGCAGAGACCGGGTTGCGCAAATTGTTACTTTCTCCACGATCAAGGCTCGTGCTGCGGTGAGAGACGCAGCGCGTGTACTCGGCAAGCCGTACTCCTTAGGTGACAAGATTGCGAAGGCTATGCCTGCACTTGTCTTGGGTCGAGACACGCCGTTATACGCCTGCCTCGAGGAGCACCCAAAGTACCTTGAGGGGTACAAGATGGCCTCGGATATTCGGCAGATGTATCTCGATGATCCTGATGCTAGAGAGGTCCTTGAAGTTGCAAAGGGTTTAGAAGGTCTGCGGCGAGGCGATGGGATTCATGCTGCAGCAGTGGTGATTACTCAGGAACCACTCACCAACTATTTGCCTATTCAACGAAAGCCAGAGGCTGGGAAAGACCCTGAAGATGTTCCTGTGGTCACTCAATATGAGATGCACGGAGTAGAAGACCTAGGTCTACTGAAGATGGATTTTCTTGGTCTTCGAAATCTTGACGTGATCACGGACACCTTGGAGTTGATCCAACAAACGCGAGGAATCGACGTTGATATTGACAACGTTGACCTTGACGATGGGCCGACCTATGCGTTGTTATCTCGGGGCGACTCTATTGGGGTATTTCAACTGGAGTCCTCTCCGATTCGTG
>JBBDMQ010000309.1:0-14753 GCA_040878245.1 Microthrixaceae bacterium | reverse complement strand
AACCCTTATTCACAAGTCAATAAGGCAGTGGCTGTTGCTCGAGATGCAGGTCTTACTGTTGCTGTTGGCGGTGCTATCGCAGACACTTGGAACGTTCCAATCAGTGCATTTGCGAGCCATGCTGATGAGATCGGACTGCTCATTGGGGCCCTTTTACTTCTCTTTGCGTTTGGGTCTCTATGGGGAATGGCCATACCGATAGCAACGGCCCTGTTTGGCGCAGCAACAGCAAGTGGAGTGGTCTTTATCTTGGCTAATTTCACCACAGTTTCATCAGCTGCCCCGCCCGTTGCGTTGATGATTAGTTTGGGTGTTGGCTTGGACTATTCCCTGCTCATCGTCACTCGTTATCGGGAGTTCATAGAGCAGGGAGAAGAACCAGTTCCAGCTGTCGGGCACGCCTTACAGACAGCGGGAAACGCTGCGCTATTCGCAGGTATCACCGTGGTTGTTGCCCTGATGGGCCTTCTGCTGGTGCCGATTCCGTTAGTGCAGACACTGGGGCTAGCCGCAGCTCTTGGGGTGACGGTCATGCTCCTCGCTGCCATGACGCTCCTGCCGGCCTGGCTTGGCTTTGCTGGTTCCCGAATTGATGCTGTCACGTTGCCAGGTCGAAAGTCGGGGGCGACAGACCCTGAGCACACGTTCTGGGGCAAATTCGCAACTGCAATGTCTAAAAAGCCTTGGCTCAGCCTCATTGCCGGTGCAGCTGTTTTGATCATGCTTGCTGTACCTTTTCTGAAAATTCAGTTTGGTATGCCCGACGACGGCTCCGACCCAAAGTCACTATCGCAACGTGTTGCCTACGATTTGATGGAGGACGGCTTTGGCAAGGGCATCAACGCTCCCTTACTCGTAGCTGTGGGGCTGGACCCTGCACAACCCAAGAAGTACGTCGACGCACTGACAGAGCTTTCCGCAGTAAGCAAGGCTGTGGGTGCAGAACAGCCTTCGGGCACCGTTGAAGGCGTTGACTATTCCATCGGGCCGATTCCTAACTCTGCAGATAAGACCACCGCTGTGATTTATCAGATTATTCCAAGTTCCGGACCTGATAGTTCTGAAACTAAGGCGCTCGTCGAACGACTGAGGGTTTCGCTGGCACAGGCAACGAAGGGGACTGGAATCGATGCACATATTGGTGGAACGACAGCCACGTTGATTGACCTGACCGATGTGGTGCAAAAGTACCTGCCTATCGTTATTGGGGCAGTCGTGCTCGGTGCTTTCATTCTCTTGGTGCTGGTATTTCGGTCAATCCTCGTTCCCCTCAAGGCTGCAATCATGAACCTGGTCTCTATCGCAGCTGCCTACGGAGTAGTAGTTGCGGTGTTTCAATGGGGTTGGGCACGTCAGCTTGTTGGGCTGACTGAGACCATTCCAATCGTCTCCTTTGTACCGCTCGTCATGTTCGTTATCCTTTTTGGTTTATCAATGGACTACGAAGTATTCCTGATGAGCCGCATGAAGGAAATCTGGGACCGCACTCAGGATCCGAGGCAGTCCGTAGTCCTTGGAGTGGCAACAACAGCTCGTGTCATCACCACGGCAGCGCTCATCATGATGGCTGTTTTCTTCTCTTTTGTAGCTAGTCCGAGCCCAACCGTGAAGCTCATCGGGTTTGGCATGGCCGTTGCAGTCTTGATCGACTCCACAATCGTGCGCATGATTTTAGTTCCCGCCATCATGGAGTTGTTCGGTGCCAAAGCTTGGTACTTTCCGAGCTGGCTATCTTGGCTCCCGACGATCAACATCGAAGGCAAAAAATCCTCCGAGACGCCAACGGAATAGCACTGAGAAACTCAGTCAGGCGCATCCTGCTGAGCTAGTTCTGCTCGCACGGTGTCCATATCAAGACCCTCAACCTGAGCAATCAGATCTCCTAGTACCTCTTGTGAAAGCGCCCCAGGCTGCGAGTACATCAGGATTCCGTCTCGAAAGATCATAAGTGTAGGAATGGACTGGATGCCGAGGCCGCCTGCCAGTTGCTGTTCGGCCTCTGTATCTACTTTGGCAAACGTGATCTCTTGATGTCGTTTGGCAGCAGCCTCGAATACCGGGGCGAATGCTCGACATGGGCCGCACCAAGAGGCCCAAAAATCAACGAGCACTATTCCAGGAGCAGTAACTGTGCTCTCAAAGACTGATTCACTGAGTTCTAAGATATCCACTATCCACTCGTTCCTTAAGCTCAGGGAGAACCTGAAAGCTGCTACATCTTAGCTTGCGGCCAATTTGAGTTGTATGGACACTTTAGGAACGATTGGAACATAACCTGATGGGCACATGACAACAGATCTTCGTTCTCATTTTCAGAACCTTCTTCAACCGACCTCTCATGCTGAGAGCAGCACTGCCGCTGGCAAGGCTCGCTCCGCTGAAATGCGGCGTCTAATAGCTGAGGGCGCACCAACTCCTCGAATTGCAATTCTTGGTGCCGGAGCGGCAGGGATCTGCATGGCTATTCAGTTGCTTGAACAAGGGATTGATTCCTTCACTTTGTTCGAGAAAGGCACTGGAGTTGGCGGAACTTGGAGAGATAACACCTACCCGGGAGCTGCCTGCGACGTGCCTTCTCATCTCTACAGCTTTTCATTTGCACCCAAAGTCGACTGGTCACGAAAGTTTCCTAATCAGCCGGAAATTCTTGAGTACCTTGAGTCGTTGGTTACGCAATACAACCTCACGCGGCACCTGCGCTTTAGCACAGAGGTGACTACAGCCGTGTGGAATGAAGAGCGATGCGTCTGGGTGCTTGAGCTGAATTCTGGTGAGACACACGAAGCAGAAGTCGTTGTGAGTGGCCTTGGCCAACTCAACCGACCGAATATCCCTCAGATTCCAGGCCTTGACAGTTTTACGGGCACCAAGTTTCATTCAGCTCGTTGGGATCACGATCATGAGCTTCAAGGGGAGCGGGTTGCCGTCGTTGGTATTGGGGCAAGTGCCATACAGTTTGTTCCACGGGTGGCAAAGGTTGCCCAAGAGATCACCTTGTTTCAGCGGAGCGTAAACTATGTCGCCCCTAAGCCAGACCGCCCCTTTACGCCACGGCAAAAGTGGGCACTTCAGCACATTCCAGGTTTACGACAGGCCTATCGCAGCTCAATTTATTGGCGCTTAGAGTTTCGCTTTCGCATCATGAAGAAGGGCAGCAAACTCGGTGCAATGCTGCAAAAGAAGTTCGGCGAAGAGGTCTCGAAAATGGCTTCACCAAAACTGCCCGCAGAAGCGATTGTTCCGGAGTACACCCCGGGTTGCAGGAGAATTCTTATTTCCAATGACTGGTACCCAACACTCCTACAACCACAAACCAGGGTTGTTACCGATGGAATTGCTCAAATCACAGAGTCTTCTATTGTGACCCAAGCTGGCGAAGAGATCCCGGTAGACACAATCATCTTTGGCACCGGATTTCAATCAACTGAGTTTTTGGCTCCAATGAAAATTACGGGGCGAGAGGGGATAGAACTCAATAACGCATGGCGAGAAGGCGCTCGGGCATTTTTAGGACTAGCAGTTGCGGGCTTTCCCAACTTCTTTATTTTATATGGGCCGAATACCAACCTAGGGCACAACTCAATCCTGTTTATGATTGAACAACAGGTCGGCTACATCCGTAAGATCATTGATGAGTTTGTGGCAAAGGGCGTGACATCCATAGAAGTCCGTGAGCGTTCTATGGACAACTTCGATTCAGAGATCACTACTGCGGTGTCACAGACCGTTTGGTCTGAGGACTGCAGCAGTTGGTATAAGAACGCTCAGGGACGGGTGACAAATAACTGGCCTGATTATACGGTTGCCTACAAACGACGACTAGCGCGACCAGACCAACGAGACTGGAAAACCAGCACTAGTCATCGAGTTGCAAATTCGCAATGAACTGGTCAAGAAAATCCCGGTTCCGGACCCGTCGCATCGGTGGTAGGTAGCTTAAAATTTGTTCGCGATACCTAGCTTCTGCCAGGCGAGGATCACAGACCACAACAACACCTCGGTCAGTAGCGGTCCGAATCAGTCGACCAACCCCTTGGGCCAGCTGCATTCCTGCTGCAGGCACCGAAACTTCCATAAATGCGGAATCACCAACCACTTCACAGCGGGCCTGCACAATGGGATCCGTTGGCACGGGAAAAGGTATTTTGTCCAGAATCACAGCAGAACAGGTGGTTCCCGGGCTTGATATACCCGTCCAGAAGCTTGCAGTAGCAAAAAGGCTTGCATGCTCATCAGCCAAAAACTGCTCCTGCAGAATCGGGTTTGGAGCATCTCCTTGAGCGAGCAGAGTGAGGTCAGGCAACCGCTTTCGACATAGATCAACAGTGCTTTGGAGCATTCTGTTAGAGGTAAAGAGTGCCAGAGTCCTCCCAGAAAGCGCCCGAATTATGTGCTCAACCTGTTGGGCTACTTCTTCTGCCCATTGCGGGTGACTTGGTGGGTGAATTTTTGGAACAAACAGCAGCGCGTGTTCTCGAAAATTGAAAGGAGATGGCACAGCAAGATACTCAGCCTTCAGTCCAAGACGACTCGCTGTTCCGGCATCTAACGTTGCAGAACAGCACACTACGGTCAGATCATTGTCCGTCCATGCCTGCGCCCGGAGAGTTTCGGCCACATCTATCCGAGTAAGACGCAAGACGTGTCGATAATTGCGAGTCGGCTCCACCCAAAGCACGGTGCCAGCGCCCAGCTTTCCAAGTAATGACTGGGTGTCATCTACCACCGACTCAGCGATGCGAACAGAGCGCTCAATACGATGTTTTGCAGTTGACTCTGCCGCATGACGGACTGCGGCACGAAGGCTGTTGAGGGCCCGATCAGCCGAGACTGCAGAGGTTGCTATAGCTGCTGCGAGGTCTTCCCCGAGACCCTCGGTCAGTCGAACGGTGTCTCCTTGGGCAATCCCTTCCATGCAAGCTTCGAGCATGGCGCCAGCGGAGCGAAGCGAAGCAGCTACTTTGTCATCCCCCGCAACACAGCGATCGTGCACTCTCGCCAGATTGAGAAGTCGCCCCTCAGTAAGCTCAATGCTCAGGGACCCAACAATTGAGTCCTCAAACTCATGAGCTTCGTCGATAATCAGTTGGTTGTGATCGGGGAGTAGCGTTCCACCAGTTTGGATATGCGCACCATATAGATGTGCATTCACCACAACAATGTCAGCTGCCTCAGCAGCAGAGCGTGCCTGCTCCGACTTGCAGTCCGCTGAGTATGAACACTTAGCTGCGCCCACGCACTCACCTGGCCCAACAGAGACAGCTGACCAGGCTTTCCAATGGGGAGTCGTAGACAACTCGGCCATATCTCCACTTGGTGAATATGCAGCCCAATCAAGAATGCGTTCGATCTCTTCACGGATCTCACTCTGGTCTACATCAGCCTCGGCAGTGGTTGCTCCTGCACCAAGGTCGAATCCTTGCTGACCGAGCCCATCAAGTTGTACCCGAACTTCGGCTACAGCAGCCTCGCAGACGTAGTTGGAGCGCCCCTTCAGCACGGAGTACGTGAATGGCAGATCAAGAACACGCTGCAAAAAAGGCAACTCAACCGAGGCCAGTTGGTCCTGCAATGCTTTTGAGGATGTAACGATGACTGTCCTTGAGCCGTTCGCAGCCTCAATTATCGCCGGGATGAGATAGGCAATCGATTTTCCTACCCCCGTTGGGCCTTGTACTGCCAAATGTTTTTTCTCAGCAAATGCTCGCTCAACGGCTCGAGCCATCTCTTGTTGCTGTGGCCGCACCTCGCCTTCAGGAATTGCCGAAATAACCGCTTGAAGCAACTCGGTCGCAGGGCTGGATGAAGCTGACTCATTCAGTTGTTCAACAGCCTCGGACACCTCAGGAGTCTAGGACTCATTTTTCATCGCCCCGTCATGTGCTGGGCTCTGTGTTCCCGGTTGAGGAATCTGTTATCGAAATTGGGATTTTGGCTGTTATCGTTGGGTTTGAACAGCTCCCGGTCTATTGACTAGCGGCTTGTCTGCCTGACCTACAAGGTAGGGGGCAGGATCGCTTCAATCAGATGTGGTCCAGGAGTCTTAAACGCTGCCTCGAGCTGATCAGTGAACTCTTCAGCAGTGGTAGCGCGAGTAGCTAGAACACCAAGGCCTTGGGCCAGGGCTACAAAATCTAAACAGGGATTCGTCAGATCAAGCATCTCGAGCGCCTTCGGTCCGGGCTCGGCCCCAACACGAGATAACTCAAGGTTCAAGATTGCATACGACTGATTGTTGAGTATGACCGTGACCACATCTAGTCCTTCTCGAACCTGTGTCCAAAGTGCTTGAAAGGTATACATAGCGCTTCCATCAGCCTGCAGATTGAGCACTTTACGTCCTGGTGAGGCCACTGCTGCCCCCGTGGCTACCGGCATGCCGTACCCAATGGCTCCGCCCGGGAGACATAACCAATCATGCCTTGGAGCACCGGCAGTAAAACCAGCCACAAACAGACCTGCGGTATTTCCCTCGTCAACAACAATGACATCCTCGGGAAGAAGCGCACCCACGGCTGCAGCAAAGGTTTCAGCAGTCAGCGGGCCAGTTGGTCGGTCTGGTCGTGACGGCTCAGCTAAGCGTTCAGAACCAGCGGGAGCACCGAGCAACTCAGCAATCGCAACAAGGGCAGAAGTCGAATCATCTCCGGGCTGAGCCAAGATATGAACGGTGCAACCCTCGGGAACAAGATCTGAAGCAATCTCTGGGTAAGCAAAGAACGAGACTGGTGAAGCTGCTCCAACAAGCACCAAATGCTTCAACCCTGCCAACTGTGCTTGGGCAAACTCTGCGAGATACATCAGTCGATCCAGTGCAGGCAGTCCCGCACCACGCTGCAAGCGCGGCGGAAAGGTCTCTGCTATCAGACGAACTCCCGTGCTCTCGCTAATTCGAGATGCTGCAACTAGACCTGGCTCCATCAGACTCGAGCCGGCAAGTAGGAACGCCGTTGGCTCACCCGATTTCAGTAACTCAACAATTTCTGCCAAGGCCGACCGCTCTACCTCTACAAGCTCAGGTTGATCACGTGGCTGAATTGGGCCTTCAGAATCAAGCCAACATATATCTGCAGGCAGGATCAGCGTTGCAACTTGCCCAGGCGGCCCATATGAAGCCGCCACCGCATCGGCTGCGTCCGTCTGTAGGTTTTTGGTTGAGTGAGCTGAGCGAATCCAGGAAGAAACTCCCTGAGCAATGCTCTCAATATCGCTCTGTAAAGGGGCGTCATACTGAGCGTGGTAGGTGGCATGATCACCCACAATATTTACTACCGGAGTGAAGCCTCTCCGTGCGTTATGCAAATTAGCTAGACCATTACCAAGCCCGGGTCCGAGATGTAGCAAAACTGCCGCCGGACGACCAGCCATCCTTGCGTATCCGTCAGCGGCGCCAGTAGCCACGCCCTCAAAAAGAGCGAGCACTGAGTGCATCTCAGGTACCTCATCTAAAGCTGCTACAAAATGCATTTCAGATGTGCCTGGGTTCATAAAACAGGTATCGACTCCTGCAGCCACAAGTGTTCGGATGAGAGCTTGGGCACCGTTCATAGTTGGTCCTCACTGCTAAAGAGAATTTCGGGGTTCAGAATTCCATTTGGGTCGAAGGAATGCTTGATACGACGCATCAAAGCAATCTTTGCAGGGTCAACGAGTTTGTTGAAATACTCTTTTTTTGCTCGACCCACACCGTGCTCGCCAGAGATCTCTCCTCCGAGAGAAATGCCTAGGGCAAAAAGATCTGTCAAGAGCAGCTTTCGCTTCACCGCATCAGAGCAGAAAATTCCCATATGGACGTTGCCGTCTCCAGCATGACCGCAACCCGCAATCCAAGCCTCATATTCAACTGCTAGCTGACCAACATGCTCCATGAACGCTGGAATCTGAGCGCGAGGAACGACGATGTCGATGATGTCGTCTGCTCCAGCAGCCTTTGCCATCCAGAATGCCTTTTCGCGGGCATCGATAAGTCCGGCGGCAGCTCCCGAGGGAAGGACATAGGCATCTATAGCGCCGAGTTCAAAGAGCATCTCAGAGAGCCTTTCGGTGTCTTCCTCAAGTCGAGATAGAACCGGGTTCTCCATCATCACTACCAAATAGGCAAGTGCTGTGTCTTGAATCTCTTGCGGAATGCCAAGCTCAAGACCAGTAAATGAATGAACTGCAGACATCGTCAGCAAGTCAATGTATTCGAGCACAACAGGCCCAATCCCCGAATCAACAACTCGAGGTACAGCGGCAGAAACCTCGGACAGGGTATTGAATGGAGCGAGCACCGTCATTTGGTGCTCGATACGCGGCGAAAGCTTCAGGGTCGCTTCGGTAACTACTGCCAAGGTCCCCTCGCTACCGACTACGAGCTGGGTTAAGTCATAGCCAGTCGATGCCTTGACGAACTTTCCTCCGCTCCGCAGAATTTCACCACCAGCTAGAACCACCTCAAGTCCAAGGACCTGATGACGGGTGACCCCGTACTTCACGGCGCGCATTCCTCCAGCGTTCGTCGAAATATTGCCGCCCAAAGTAGAGGAGTACTCACCAGGAAATACCGGGTAGATCAGATTGTGTTCCCGTGTGAGCAGATCAAGCTCGTTTAAACGCACGCCGGGCTGTACAACCGCCACATGATTTTCGGTATCGATTTCGAGTACTTGATTCATCCGCTCAAATGAGATCACTAAGGACTCTTTAGTCGGGACAGCGGCCCCAGAGAGTCCAGTTCCAGCACCCCGTGCCGTCACTGAAACATGGTGTAGGTCTGCGAACTTCAATATCGCTGATACCTCTTCAGTGCTCTCGGGGCACAGAACTATTGCAGGTGATACCGGTTCGACGGTGAGGCACTCATCGCTTCCATAATCCTCAGATGAGTGTTCGCTGAGGACTCGATTCGCAGGTAGAAGATCCGCAAGTTGTTTGATGAGCGTATCCATAGGGTCCTCCCGGTCAATCTTTTCTGCAGGACAGCAGCGCTCGTCGACTCTAATTCACCGCAGCAGGACTGAACTCAACAAATGAGTCCAGGCTCAGCTGGTTTTGGATGAAACTAGCAATGTGGATCCTTCGAACAGAGACTCAATTCAGATGAATGACCCATCAGCACTCATCATCTGGATGAACGATTCGAAGGCAAGCCTCGACGCTGTCGTTGGCGTCAAAGCAGCGGCGCTAGCCAGAATTTCTGGACTAGAGATTAATCAAACGCAGCCCTCGCTAGCGGCGATGAATGCAACCGGGGCCTCATCAAGTATTCCAACGCCGGAAGGTTTTGTTATTGGAGTAGAGGCATGTCAGATATTTTTGAATCAACCAATGATCCAGATACCACTGCAGGAACTGTTCTTAGGACTCGAATCTGGAGATCTGAACGATCAAGTATTTTCGGTTCAAGCTCAGAAACTCGTTTCGAGCACGCCACTACCTGAAAACCTTTTGGAACTACTCAGGTCAGCGTTTGAGCAGCTCCTGCAATCCGAGCACGGGCTCAGTCCACTAGCTGTCCGTTCTTCTGCGACCTGTGAAGATCTTGCGAACGCCAGCTTTGCCGGTCAGTTCGACTCCTTTCTTTCTATTTGTTCCGTTGAGCAAGCCCTCTCTGCTTACCGGAGTGTTATCGCATCGCTTTTTTCGTTACGAGTCATTGCGTATTGTCGAGCTCATAATCAGTCGCTGCCTAATAACAAGATGGCAGTACTTGTTCAACGAATGGTGAGGGCTGACATTGGCAAGTCAGGAGTCCTGATCAGCACAGATCCGGACCTGATTGAGGGCCGTGAGTTCAGACTGGACTCCCAGACCGACAAAACCCCGAAACTTGATGTAACAGATGCTTCGGTAGCAAGCATTGAGGCTTGTTGGGGACTCTGTGATGCGCTGGCCAGCGGGGCAATCGTGCCAGAGCGCTACTACATCGACAACCATCCACTAGTTGAATCTGGAGCTGCAAACATTTATGTGAGTAGGCAACAACAACAGTTCAAGTCGGTTGGAAGTGAGAAACTTGAACCAACCACCCGAGCCGAACAAACCTCGCAGGTCCTGAGTCCCGAGCAGATTCTTTTACTGAATCATTGGGGGCAGCAACTAGCCGGGGTTTTTGGTCAACCGGTTGAGGTTGAGTGGGCAGTTGATGGAGTCACATACGAAATGTTGCTCGTGCAGGTACGCCCATTTTCTTTCCGATCCTCAGCTCAGGCATCATCTACTCGCTTCACCAAGAAGAACCCCAAGCCGAATAGAGAACTGAAAGAACCGATCATCCGTGGAGTTGGTATTGGATCTGGCACCATTGAAGGTCAAGTGTCTGTAGTCGAACACATTGATGATGGTCCCGAGTTCCGTGAGGGCGATGTACTTGTCACACAGAGCACCGATCCAGCCTGGCTGCCACTGATGGTGCTTGCCTCTGCAATCATCACTGAACAAGGCGGGAGAAATTCTCATGCAGCCATCCTCGCACGTGAACTTGGCCTGCTCTGTGTCGTCGGTTGTGTAGGAGCTACGCAACTGCTTCGAGGAGTAGATCGAGTTCGCGTCACTTGTAGTGGCGGAGCAGGGGAAGTGACAGATCTATCGACTCTGACTGAGGCGGACTTGCCGGGAACCTCAGGCAAGGATGCTTAAAGTTGCAGCGCTCAGAGTTGCCTGTGCTTGTCTCACCGTGAGTTCCTGAACGTTTCGGAGTCGGTCCCAAGATTCAAAGGACCATAAAAGGTCAAGTGCCTCTACTGCCACAGCTGCCCGCTCATCACTACTGACATTCAACTCCTCTGCAAACTGAATTTCTAGTTGCGTTCGAAGTTGTGCCGCTAGGTCACGCAGGCGCTGAGTAATTGCCGGGTAATTTGTGGGGCGTCCAACGAGAGCATGTCTTGCGGGTGTCACTTGCTCAAACAACTCGGCACGCTGAGCTTCGAGAGCAGCAAGGCGTTCAGCTAGTGAACCGGCCGACTGAAGGGACTCAACAAGGGGAGTCACTCGCTGTGTCTGCACGGCTACCAAATCTGAATAGAGCGTCTCGATGTCTTCAAAATGTTGAAAGATTGAGCGCACCGAGGTTTGAGCCTGCTCGGCAATTTGTTTGGTAGTCGGAGCAAAGTTTCCTTGAGCAAACAAATCCAACAAGCCCTCAACAATGGCTGTTCGAGTCTTAGCTCCGCGCAGAATTCGCCCGTCGGTGCAAGGCTTCTGTGCCTCAATTTCGGCAGTGGAAAGATTCATACTGGGTTGGAGACTATGAACTCATGAACAATTTTCGCCAATTCTGTCCCTGAATCTTCTTGGAGAAAGTGTCCCGCTCCAGTGATCACCTGATTGCTAGCGCCGGAGCAGGCCGGGATTTTGCCCAAGAAAACCTTTTCGCCACCTCGAGAGACTGGATCTGAATCAGAAAATGCCACCAGAACTGGCCGAGTCCATCTGCCCAGAACATCCCAAGCAGCGCGATTCGGTTCAGCTGACGGATCATCGGGAGAGTCAGGTACCAACAGCGGAAACCGGCGCGCTCCTGCAGTAAAGGAATCATTCGGAAAGGGAGCGTTATACGCTGCAACAACCTCGTCTGTGAGGTGGCTCGTTGTACCCATCTGAATGATGGCTCCAGAGTCAAACTGCTCAACTGCCTGCGAAAACTCTCGCCATTTCGCAAAGGCTGCAGGCTGCGGGATGTCTCCAGTGGGTAAACCGGTGTTAGAAATCACGAGCCGAGAGAACCTCTCTGGAAAGGCTGTCGCTAGGCGCAAACCAATGAGTCCGCCCCAGTCCTGACAAACAAGTGTGAGGCGTTGAAGATCAAGGTTGAGCAACCACTCCGACATCCAAGTCACGTGCCGTTCATAGGTGTAGCTGTTCTGATCTGCAGGCTTATCGGAGCGTCCAAAGCCAACTAGGTCCGGCGCTATAACTCGGTGTCCATTCTGGACGAGTGGCGGAATCATGTGCCGATACAGGTAACTCCAAGACGGCTCACCATGCATACAAAGAATCGGATCTGCAACGGCCGGACCCTCATCAACATGGTGAATTCGAATCAGCCCACCATCACCGTCGCCTACTTCGGTGTACTTCGGCTGGAATGGCCACTGGGGAAGGCTCTCAAAATAGTCATCTGGCGTTCGTAAGGTATTCAGGGGAATCTCCTATGTAGAACTTCAGGGGCATAGCTTCCAGAGTTAGATACGTTCGAAATTTCGACGTAGTTCCCACTCCGTGACCACGTTGTTCGAAGCTTTCCACTCTTCACGCGCGCTATGTAACAAGTGCTCAAAGACTGCCGAGCCGAGGGCTTTGCGAGCAAAATCTGACTGTTCAAATAGGCGAGTTGCCTCACTGAGATTCCACGGAATACGAGGCAGGTCCTCGGCAGTGTAAGCATTTCCGATGTAGGGATCCCCACAGTCGAGACCGGACTCTATTCCGTCTAGACCTGCAGCTATCAGTGCAGCGAAAGCAATGTACGGATTGCAGTCGGCACCCGGAATGCGTGACTCAACACGCATACCGGCCCCGTGCCCCACTAAGCGGAGCCCGCAGGTGCGGTTATCGGGTGACCACACAACTGCCGTCGGCGCCCATGAGTCAGGCTGGTACCGCTTGTAGCTGTTGATATACGGAGCGAAACAGAGCGAAAGCTCCCTTGAATGGGCCAACAACCCACCGACCCATGACCTGAAAATCGGACTCATACCGTGCTCACCGTCACCGGCGCAAAGAGGCTTGTCCTGTTCAAGGCTCCAGATTGAGGAGTGAATATGGCAACTGGACCCAGGCTGATCGATGCTTGGTTTTGCCATGAAGGTAATAGCTTTCGATTGCAGATAGGCAATCTCTTTCGCACCGTTCTTATAAATGGTGTGATTGTCGGCCATTTCGAGAGCTTCTGCGTAACGCAGGTTCAGCTCATGCTGACCGGGAGCCGCTTCACCTTTAGAGAACTCGACAGGGAGGCCCGCATCGAGCATGCCATTCCGTATTGCTCGAATAAGTGGCTCATCTTTAGTGGTCTGAAAGATGTGATAGTCCAAGTTGTACCAAGAAGAGGTTGACTCCTCGAGATTGCGGTAATTCTGTCGAGCGAGATCCTCATAGGTGGCCTCATATGCAAAGAACTCGAGTTCTGAACCGAGTTTGACGCACAGCCCGTGCTCGGCAGCACGAGCGAGTTGAGCTTTGAGTACCTGCCGAGGAGACACCGGCACTGGTTGCTCTGTCTGACTGTCAACAACATCGCAGAGGACAAGCGCCGTTTTTTCAATCCAAGGTGTTATACGAAGTGTGCTCATATCTGGGCGACCACGAAAGTCTCCGTACCCGCCATCCCAGTCGGAGTATTCGAACCCGGCGATAACATTCATCTCGATATCTACGGTGAGCAGGTAATTGCAGGCCTCAATGCCCTCACCGGTCAACGACCCGTCGGCGCCAGGAGTTCCAACGCCATGGTCAAGAAAGTATCTGCCTGTGACACGCTTCCCCATCAATCGACCCTGAATGTCTACGAAGGCGACTACAACGGTATCAATTTGCCCGTCAGCCACAAGCCGCTCAAGTGTTTGACGATCAATGAGTCCGGTTTCAGTCACTAATTCTCCTTAGGTTGGTCGTGAGTACGGTAGCGCTAGGAATCATTCGGGAGTGGTGTACGCAGCAGTAATACCGCCGTCTACGAGCAAAGATTGTCCGGTCATGAATGATGACTCCTCCGAAGCCAAAAACAAAGCGCCGTTTGCAATCTCTAGTGGCTCGCCGAATCTACCCATCGGGATATGAACCAACCGGCGCTGCCGCTTCTCTTCATCCGAGAGGTATTTCGCCAAGAGGGGAGTGAGAACTGGACCCGGGCATAACGCGTTCGCACGAATGCCGCGACGAGCATAAATAACTGCGATCTCTCGAGTCATCGACAACACAGCGCCTTTAGAAGCTGTGTAGGCAATCTGAGGTGTTGCAGCACCAAGGTGCGCTACAAAGCTCGCCACGTTGATGATTGAAGCGCCTGAGCGTTTTTTTGGGTCAGCTGCAATGGTGTCAAGCATTGCTGGTATTCCGTATTTACATCCCAGCGCTAGCCCTGTGACATTGATTTTGAGGGTGGTGTCCCAGACCTCGACTGAAGTGTTTTCTGGCCCATCGTCATCGCCAAGTGAGACACCTGCATTGTTATAAAGAACATGCAAGCCCCCATAAGTAGTCACCGCAGTGGCAACAGCTGCACGAACTGATTCCTCTGAGCCAATATCACAATGGACATAGGTGGCCTCGCCCCCAGCAGAGCGAATTGCCTCCACAGCTTCGGAGCCATCCTGAAGGTCAGCAATAACAACCCGAGAGCCTTCTCGGGCGAAGAGTTCAGCTGCAACTCGCCCCAACCCAGATGAGGCTCCGGTGATGAGAGTGATTTTTTCTTCTAACCGTGCCATGTGTGTTGAGCTCCTGTGAGATGAATGAGAACTGCCTCAACGAAGATACTGAAGAGGCAGTCGCACAGTAGTCAGGCTGAGAGGTACATACACTCTGCACTCATGACTTCTTTTTCACTTCCCTCACAGCTCATTATCGGGGGCGTCTCCCGCCCGGCTGCCGACGGCGCCACCTTCGAGGTCTTTAACCCTGCGACTGCAGAGTCGATTGGATCGGTTGCTCAGGGCGGACAACAAGACCTTGATGATGCTCTGAGCGCTGCCACACACGCTTTTGAGTCGGGGGTATGGTCCTCGGTCAGTGCAACAGATCGCGGCCATGTTCTGTTGCGGGTTGCC